>DAOOQY010000467.1:0-4334 GCA_035389025.1 Verrucomicrobiota bacterium | reverse complement strand
TGCTCGAAGACACGCAAGGCGACATCTGGATCGGGACCGAAGGGGGGCTGAGCCGGTATCGGCCGCGCACCAACGCGCCGGCGATCCGGATCACTGGTCTGACCGCCGATGGCCAGAGTTACAGGTTGGCGGAGCGGGGACGGCCTCGTCCCCTGCCGAAGACCACCGGATTGACCGCCACCAACCAGGGTTTCGAGAGTGAGCGGATCGAGTTGGCCGGGCGCCCGCGCCGGGTGGTGATCGAGTTCGAGGGTGTGAGTCTGGGGACGCACCCGGATGACATGGTGTATGTGTGTGAGATGATCGAGGGCGTTGATGAAGGGGGCCGCAGTGTTTTGGGGGTGAGCGGCCTGCGCGCTCCGACAGCCCAACAGGCGGCCCAGGGCGCACAGCCCGTCTACGGCCGGCAGATCGAGTACCCCAATCTACCGTATGGCGAGTTCGAGTTTCGGGTGCGGGCGGTGGATCGCGACTTCAACGTATCGGCGCCGGGCGCGATCAGAATCGTCGTGCGGCGCGATTACGCCCAGGTCGGGATGCTCGGCGGCTTCGGGTTCACGCTCGCCGGCGGACTGTTTGCCGCCGGACTGGCCATCAAGCATCGACGCGAGCGCAATCGGGCTCTGATCGAACGGAACCGATCGCTCGAAGAGGCCAAGGAGGCCGCCGAATCGGCCAACCGAGCCAAGAGTCTGTTTCTGGCGAACATGAGCCACGAGATTCGCACCCCGATGAACGCGATCCTGGGTTATTCGCAACTTCTGCGCCGGGATCGCCAGGCTACCCCGAGGCAGCAGCAGGCGCTCGAAACGATCGAGAACAGCGGGCGCCACCTGCTGTCCATGATCAATGACATCCTCGATTTGGCCAAGATCGAGGCCGGAAAGATGGAGGTCCGCGCCACCGATTTCGATCTGGCCAATCTGGTGCGAGACGTGGCGGCAATGTGCGCGTTTCGGTGTGAGCAGAAAGGGCTGACTTTCGAGGTTCAGGGTTCAGCGTTCAGGGTTCCCGGTTCCCGGTTCCCGGTCGAGAGTCCAGAAGACGGAGAACAGGGGATCGAGGTGGGGGCGGGAAACGCGGCTTTGGCTTGCCAGCCGTGCTCAGAGGACACCAGCCCCGGTCGGAGGGCCGAACTCTGCGCGGCTCAAGCTGGAGGCAGCGTCGGTTCTCAGACACCGCCTCGCCAAGCCTGGCCCTCGGACGGGGGCGCCTTGCCGACCGGTCCGATCTGGGTGCGGGGGGATGAGAGCAAGTTGCGGCAGGTGTTGGTCAACTTGCTCGGGAACGCCGTGAAATTCACCGAACAGGGCGCCGTCATCCTGCGCGTCGGACGGCTGGACGACGATCCGTCTCCGGTGGCAGCCGTGGCGGAGGCCGCTTCACCTGTCACAGCTCACTCCGCACTCCGCACTCCTCCCGCCCTCCGCTATCGTTTCGAGGTCTCTGACACCGGCCCCGGCATTGCACCGGAGTTGAAGGCCAAGCTGTTCCAGCCGTTCCAGCAAGGCAGCGAAGGAGTCCGAAAGGGCGGGACAGGGCTCGGATTGGCGCTGTCGCGGCAGCAGGTCGAGTTGATGGGAGGCGAGTTGAAGGTCGAGTCGCAACCGGGAAAGGGCTCGAGGTTCTTCTTCACGATCCCGCTGGCGAAGGGGACGCCCGAGGCCGCCGTGGAGAGCCTCAAGCCGCTCGGGAGGGGCACCCGACTCCGAGCGGGGTGCCGGGTGAGCGTGCTTGTCGTGGACGACATTGCGCAGAACCGGGAGGTGCTGTCGCAAATGCTCGAGGAGATCGGATGCGAGGTGCGAATCGCGGCGAGCGGAGCAGAGGCGTTGTCGCTTCTGACCGAACGGGTTCCGGACATCGTGTTTCTCGACATCCGGATGCCGGGGATGGACGGTGTCGAGACGGCGCGGCGGATTGGGCGGCAGTGCGGACCGCACCGGCCCGTGCTGGTGGCGGTTTCGGCGTCGGTTTTGGCGCATCAGCAGAAGGACTGTCTCGACGCGGGATTTGCGGATTTCCTGGGCAAGCCGTTCCGATTCGAGCGCATCTGCGAGTGCTTGGGGAAGCTGCTGGGCGCCCAGTTCGAGCCGGCGCCGGGCCCGGAGCCTGAGGCGCCGTGCGCGGGCGAGGTCGATGTGAGCGCCCTGTCACCCGAACTCCTGCGGCGGGCGCTGGCCGCCGCGGAAGAGAACCGGAGCACGGAGTTGAAAGTGGCCCTGGGCGAACTGGCGGCGGGCGGGGCGGACGGGGCGCGCCTGGCCCAGGCGCTGCAACCGCTGGTGCAGAGTTTTGACCTCGACAAGGTTGTCGTCATCCTGCGGCGGATTCTATCGCCATGACTGCCAAGATCCTGATCGTGGACGATGTGCCGGCGAATCTCAGCGCGTTGAGTGACACGCTCGAGCCGGAGGGTTACGAAATCCTGGTCGCCCGCAGCGGCCCCAAAGCGATCGAGACCGCCGCCCACGCCCAGCCCGATCTGATCCTGCTGGACGTGATGATGCCCGGCCTCGATGGCTACGAGACGTGCCGACGCCTCAAGGCCAGCGAACGGACGCGCGGAATCCCGGTCATCTTCCTGACGGTCCACGACGAGGTCGAGCGCGTGGTCGAGGGTTTCCGGGCCGGCGGAGTGGATTACGTGGGCAAGCCCTTCCAGACGGAGGAACTGCTCAGCCGGATTCAGACCCACCTTAAGATTCATTTCCTGAGCCTCGAACTCGAGCGGAAGAACGAGCAATTGCTGGCCGAAGTCAACCAACGGCGCCGCGCGGAGGCCGAGGTCCGCACACTGGCCCGGCGCGAGGCGGCGCCCTGGGGTCTGAGCGCGCTGGTGGGCCGGAGCGCGTCCATGCGCCGGATGATCGAGGAAATCCGCAAGCTGCTGCAATTCACGTCGGTGCACGTGCTGATCACGGGCGAGAGCGGGACCGGCAAGGAACTGGTGGCGCGGGCCATCCACTTCGAGGGACCGACGGCTCGGGGCCCGTTCGTCGCGGTGAACTGTTCGGCCATCCCGGCGGACCTTGCCGAATCGTTCTTCTTCGGCCACGTGAAGGGCGCGTTCACCAGCGCGGTCCAGGAACGGGCCGGCTATTTCGAACAGGCGGACGGCGGCACGCTGTTTCTGGACGAGGTCGGCGACCTGCCACCTTCGCTGCAGGGCAATTTGTTGCGCGTGCTCGAAGATGGACTGGTCGCACCTGTCGGGTCGTCCCAGACCAAGCACGTCACGCTCCGCGTCTTGTCGGCCACGAACGTGGATTTACAGCCCGAGATCGAGGCCAAACGGTTCCGGGCGGACCTTTATTTTCGGCTGAACGGTTTCAGCCTGGCACTGCCGGCGTTGCGCGAGCACAAGGAAGACCTCCCGCTTCTGGCATGTCATTTCCTCGAACGCCTGGCAACCGAGATGGGGATGCGCCCCCCCGCCTTGACCCCGAACGCCTTGGCCGCTCTGGCCGCTTACGATTATCCCGGCAACGTGCGCGAACTCAAGAACCTCATCGAGCGCGCGCTGATCGAGAGCGGCGGCGGCCAGATCGGCCCTGAACACCTCCACTTCGTCTATCCAGGCGCAGAGCCCGGCGCGGCGGCAAAAGACTGCGTCACGAGCCACTCCGAGTGGGCCGGGAAAACGGAGCACCGGCCGTGTTTCGCTGAAGCCAGTGACGAGGCCAGAATCCTCGAGCATGTCCGCCGGCACGGCGGCATCAACAACGCCGAATGCCGTGACCTGTTGGGCATCGGAATCCAACGCGCCTCCTACCTCCTGCGCAAACTGCACCGAACCGGCCTGCTAGTGCGCGAGCACTCGCGCAAGTCGGCCAACTACCACGCCTGACCCTCGGCTCGCGAACGGGAGACCCCTTACCTTGAATCCCCCTCGCGCACCCAGGCCTCGTTGAAGTGGGCGTGCTTGATCGATTTCGCCGCCGGATCGCCGTCGACATCCCGCGGCAGGACGCGACGATTGAGGTGGAAGCTGTAGGTGACGTGCAGCGTGCCGTCGCGCGCCTGAATGATGCTCGGATAATGGTACGCGCCGGCTTCAGGGCCGGGCGGGTCGTATTCGAGATGGCGCCGCCATTTCCACGTCTTCCCTTCATCGTCCGATATCTGCACGCTCAGGCTGTTGCGGCCTTTCTCGGTATCGTTGCTCACCAGCGCCCAATGGCCGTTGCGCAGGCCGATGATCTCCGCGCCGGAGCCGGGGTTGGGATGGACGCTGTCAGTCACGGGCGTCCAGGTCTCTCCTCGATCCCGCGAGTCACTCTGCAACAGCCGATGCGGCGCGGGGCCGTTGTCCCGCATGAGCGTGTAAAGCG
>DAOOQY010000466.1:0-4338 GCA_035389025.1 Verrucomicrobiota bacterium | reverse complement strand
CGACGGGCATGGCTCATCCTTGGCTGGAGAGATCGGAGGCCAAGGTGCGGTAGGTGATCTGGTAGCGGGCGGGGATCAGGGCCGCCGTGGCATCGGCGTCCTCCACATCCCACTCGCAGTCCAGTTCCTTGATGCCCAGACACAAGCCGCCGAGATTGGCATTGGTGAACAGCGCCGCGTGAGCGGCTACCAGCAACTGGTCGGCGATACCCTCCGGCGCTTCGGTTCCGGTCTCACGCGCCAGCGCCACCACCCGCACGACCAACAGTCGTTCGACGCGGTCGTTCGAGCGCTGGGTGATGGCATCGGATTCGGGGAAGACCAGCAGCGCCGGAGACTGCTCACGCGAAATACCGGTGGTCGGCGAGCGGTTAAACGTAGCGCCCTGAGATTGGGCGACGGGCAATAGCAGCCCCGCCACCGCTTGCAGAATCTGCTCACGGATCGAGATGGGCATGGCCAGTCCTACAGTCGGGTGAGTGAGGCGCGAGCCTCGGTGCCATCGCCCGTCACGCTGATTTCCCGCACGCGATAACTGCGACCGGATATCCATAGGGTGTCGCCGGAAGCGAGCGCGGGAAGACGGCTCAAGGGATAGCGGATGCTGTAGTTGCGCGAGACGCCTAGCCCATCCAGCACGTCTTCATCGGGCGCACGGAAATCCACCATAACTTCCGTGCTGCCCAATGCGGCGCGCGTGAGCAGGCCCGACCGGGCCGCCGCGTCATACAGGGATTCGATGGCTATCATTACTGTTTGCGAGTTGATTCAGCGACATGAAGAAAGCGTAGACGGCGGCGGACGCATTGGCACTGGAGGCCATCCCCAACATCGGCCCGGCGGTTGCCGGATACCTGCGCGAGGTTGGCATCCACCAGCCGGTGGACCTTGTGGGGCAAGACCCCTACGTCCTGTTTCAGCAGTTGTGCGGGCAGAACGGGGTCAACTACGATCCGTGCCTGCTCGACACCTTCATCGCCGCCACCCGCTTCATGGCCGGCGACCCGCCGCAGCCCTGGTACCGCTACACCAAGGAGCGTCAGAAAGCGCTCAAGACATCGTGAGCTTCACCAGCAGCCCGGGGCGGTGGCACATGGGCAGCGGATTGCTCTGCGTGTGCAGATCGGTGCCGCGGTCGAACTTGCGCGGCTCCTGCTTGGCGTAGAGCGGCTGGCCTAGGGTGTTCACCGTCTCGTTGAAATCCGCCGGCGCGAAGTAGGTGGCGAAGGTGTCCACCGTACCCAGGGGGAAGGCGTGGCCCTCGTCGTCGGCGATGAAACTGCGCGTGGTGGTGCCATCCGAGGCCTCGCCGAAGTATTCCTCGAAGGTCATGCCGGCGAAGGTGAATCCTGTGCGCAAGTCGGAACGCAGCGCCAGGCCGGTCTGCCAATCCTTGTAGGCTTCCTTCACATTGGCATGTCCGGTCAACGCGTCGAAGAAGCCGGGCGAGACCAGGCAGTGGATACCGGTCATGAACTCGCCCTGCAGGTTCTTGGAGACATAGCGCTTGATCCCCAGGCAGACCTTCTTCACGTCCAGATCGACGTTGCTGAACTTGAAGTCCACCACCTTCGGCGTGATCTGGAATTCGTCATAGAGGTCGTAGAGCATCGAGCCGTCCGCATCCAGGATCACGCCCTTCAAGGCACCCATGCGCAGGTGTTCCAGGGTGATGGCATGTTTGTTCCGCATGGTTTGCAGGTGCTCGACCATGACGTTGGAGATGGACTGCAACTCGGATTCCATACCGAAGGCGCGGATACCCTGCACTTCCTCCGGCAACACCACGTCCTCGTGCGGGATGTGCGGGATGGCGAAGGAACGCAGCTTGCGTTTGCCGCGCACGCCCACCGTACCCGGCGAGCCCACCGGCAAGGTCGGCAACAGGCTCAGGACGCCGTTCTTCTCCTCGATGGCGATCTGGCGGAAACGCACCGGTTTTGCCGGGAACAGGTTCATCTGGTCCATCAGCCCGTAGTTGTTGGGCAGGATGTTGATGGCGGTGGACAGCGCCGACATGGAGAACGCCGGATTGTCGAAGGGATTGTTCATGGGCATGGTCAGATTCCTTTGCGAACGAGGATGCCGAGCGCTTTGAGTTGGGCGATGGCGGATTTCTTCTCGGCCACGGTGATGCCCGTGGGCCAGACCAGAGCGTGGTCGGCGACGATGGCGTGGCGGGCGACGAAGAGACCGTCATCCCGGTCGGCCAGGTTGGCGTCCACCGCCTGGATCAACACCCCAGCGGCGACCTCGGAACCATCGCTGGCGGAGGGATCCACCACCTTGACCTTGGCACTGGCGGTGATCACCCCGACGACCGCGCCCAGGGCCAGGACCTGGCCGGCGGCGACGGTGACCTGGTCGCGGGAATAGAGATTGGGGGCCTCGTATTTGAGGAGATCCCCCAGGTTGAGACCTTCGGTAAATACAGGTTTGGTCGGCATGGGTCAGTCCTTTCCGGCACGAGCGCGTGCCTGGGCGATGAGGGGGTTGTCCTTGAGGGCTTCCGGCTTCGCGGCCATGGCTTCAGGGGTCAGGTGGGATGCGATCTCGGGACCGTCGGCGCGTAGCGCCAGCAAAGTGCGGCGCACGTTGGCCACCGGGGTCTGGGCCGAGAGGTAGCTCGCGGTGCGCTCGGGCACGCCGGCCAGTTGGCAGAGTTCAGCCACTTCGACCGCGTCGGCGTAGCTCATCGTCATTTGCTGTATGGCGGCGGGCGTAGCAGGTGTGGCGGGCACTTCAGGGGTATCGGTATGAGGCTCGGGTTGTGTCATGGGGGTGTCCTTTTCAGAGCAAGACGTGGGGAGAACAACAACATCGGTTCGTGCAGCAGCCAGGCGCTGCACGGTTCGAGGGGTGAGGAAGTCGGCCATCTCGGCCAGGGTGTCGTCGAAGGTGGCCACGGCATCAGCCAAGCCCGCCGCCACAGCGGCGTCGCCAAAGTAGAGGCCCGCCTCGGTGGCGCGCAGGGCATCCGCACTGAGGCGTCCGTGGCTCGCCACCGTGTCGATGAAGAGGCCGTAGAGCCGGTCCACTTCGGCCTGCAACATGGCGCGTGCCTCATCAGTGATGGCGGTATGCGGCGAGAGGTCGTTCTTGTGCGCACCAGCGACGATCGGCGTGTACTGCAGTCCCGCCTTCGCATCCATGCCGGACTGGTCGATGTGCATCGCGATCACGCCCACCGAGCCGATGCCCGACGTGCGCGTGACCACTAGGCGCGAGGCCGCGCTGGCCAAGGCATAGGCCGCCGAGAAGGCGGACTCGTTGGCGATGGCCCAGATCGGCTTCACCTTGGCCGCAGCGGCAATGCGGTCAGCCAGGTCGAACACGCCGCCTGCCTCGCCGCCCGGTGAATCCACGTCGAGCAGGATGCCGGCCACATTGGGATCAGCCAGCGCCGCACCCAGACCGGACTGGATGGCCTGATAACTCAGGAGCCCCGATTCCGCCTCCATCCCCAGGGTGCGGCGCACCAGGGATCCGTGGATCGGGAGGATGGCGATGCCGGGCGTGGGTGACGCGACTGGGCGAGGTGAAGGCAGCGCTGCTTGTGGCAGCGTGCCGTCGAGTCCGAGCCGGGGGGCCAGAACCGAGAGAATCACGTCAAGCTTGGGGCGATGGATCAGCAGCGGCACGCCAAACAGGCGTCCCGCCAAGTGCGGATAGAGCATGGGATGGACCTTTCAGATCAGGGGCGTCGGATCGGTCGCCAGTGCATCGGTCGCCGGATCGGCAAACGCAGGTTCTGCCGGTGTGTTCCTGGAGGGCATGACGGCGGTGGGTTGGTCGTGCCGGGGGTCGGACTCGAACACCAGCCCCAAGGCATCCGCCCGCGCGTTGTCCGCCGCGATCTCGCGATCGATGTCTTCAGCGTCGTAACCGAAGGAGGAGATCGCCTCCGAGCGGGACAGCAGCCCGGCGCGGATGGCGGTCAACATGGCGTTGAATTCCTTCTGCGGATCCACCCACTGCCAGCCCTGCGGGATCCACTTGCAAGCCAGATATTCACGCCGACGCTTCGCATAGCCGGGCAACTGCAGTGCGCCGGAAAGCACCGCCTGTTCCATCCAGGCTGACCAGATCGGTCGGCACAACTGGTGCACGATCACGCCATGCTGGATGGCTTCGCAGCGGCGGCGAAACTCCAGGAGTCCGGCGCGGATGCTGCTGTAGTTCACCTGGGTCAGATCACCGGTCAGCTGCTCGTAGGTCACGCCCATGGCGGCAGCCACCGCACGAAACTGCATGCGCAGGAACTCGCCGTAGGACGCGCCGACATCGGCCGGTTGGGAGAATTTGACGTCCTCGCCCGGCTCCAGAATTTGCAGGGTG
>DAOOQY010000465.1:0-4338 GCA_035389025.1 Verrucomicrobiota bacterium | reverse complement strand
TCCGATCTGGTGATGTCTCATGTGGAATTCGTGTCCCGCCAGATTAGCCCGTGTTTCTGGACGCGGGCAAGACCATCTTCCAGAGTCTGACAACAGGAGCGCCTGATGTTGAACACGTTGCATGAGTGGGCGATAATCTTGGCCTGCTCCCAGCCGAGTGTTCCCGAATTCCGGGGCCGATTCCAGTGCGTGGCTCTGTGAATCGCCCCGTTCTCTTCGCGTCTCGGCGTCTTTGCGTCTTTGCGTTGAATTCTGTTGGGCCGGATGGAGACGCAAAGGCGCAATGGCGCAAAGAGGAAGGGATGAAACGCGGTGCTGGTCTTTCTTTGCGTCTCTGCAGTTCAATCCGGGACGTGACTCTCATCGGATGGGATTCACCACAGAGGCGCAGAGAGCACAGAGGGAACAGTGCCTCATGAAGCGGGGCGGATCATGAAGGACGAATGATCTCCTGCGTTTCCCGGTTGAAACCACTCGTTGATGGCGATAAGAGATAGGCATCGTGCACGGCCACTCGAAAGCGGACCTCCGCAATTGGCAACTCCATCGGGCTGCCCTGGACAAGCTGCGGCAACAACCTGAGTTGCTGCGATCGGTCCTTGCGCTGCTGGAGGGTTGGCTTCGCGACGAGAACCTGTGCGCCTCACGCGCCGGGCTCCTCCAGTGGCAGCAAATGCTGACGGGATGGCCCCTCGATAGAGTGCGTCTGGCGGTTCTCGATGCGGAGCAAGGGCAGGCCCTGCGGCAATGCTCGCCACTCGGCCCAGTCCTGACCCCGAAGGAACGTTGGAGGGTTCTGG
The DNA here is from genome assembly GCA_035389025.1 of Verrucomicrobiota bacterium. Lineage (GTDB taxonomy): Bacteria > Verrucomicrobiota > Verrucomicrobiia > Limisphaerales > J093 > MWFF01. The sequence continues at coordinate 3,538 of DAOOQY010000465.1, read as the reverse complement.
AGGAGATCGGCACAACAACCTCGCCGCTGCCAACCCGTCCATCCGCATGACCCGCGAGCAACTCGAACACGCGATCCGCGCGGCGGGTGCCATCGCCGGCGACCCTGAACTCTATGTCGTCGGCAGTCAGGCCATCCTCGGCGCCTTTCCTGAAGCGCCTCCCGACCTTCGACGCTCGATGGAAGTTGACATCGCGCCGAAAAACCGACCGGAGTTGGAGGCGCTGATTGAGGGCAGCATTGGCGAATTGAGCCCTTTCCACCAGACGTTCGGCTTTTGTGTGGACGGAGTTGATATCGGCGGCATCGTCCTTCCCGAAGGCTGGCCGAGCCGATTGGTGGTGGTGGATAATCCCAACACGAACGGATTCCGCGGCCTCTGCCTCGATCCGGCGGACCTGGCGGTCAGCAAGTTGGCCGCGGGCCGCCCGAAGGATTTCGCGTTCGTGGAGTCCATGCTGCGCGAGCGACTCGTGCGCTCGGACGTTCTGCTGGACCGTATCCGCGACACTCTGGGCCTGGATTCATCCCAGCGAAGGGCCCTGGCACTCACCTTGCGGCGGCTGGCGCCTTGACGCGAGATTCACGATTGCGCCGGCTTACCCCGCCTCAGGGAGACCGACGGTCACCCTCACTCCGGGCTGGAATCCTCGAAAAGTGGAGGGCAGCGACAAAATGCGCCGGACGCCTTGACAGAGGCGGCCAGCCACTCCATTTTGACTTCAGTAGTAAGAATGGAAATAAGTAGTAAAGTGTATCTACGCCGGCAAGGCGCCTCAGACACTCCCGATGAACCTTGACATGAACCGAACCTTGGAGGGGGGACGGCTCGTCCCCCGCCGACGAGTGTTTTTGAAGGAGTTTGGGGCGACGGGGCCGTCGCCACTCCGCACCGGTTCATGGTCCCGGTGCCCATTCAACCGTTGAATGTCAACACTCTCCATGAATCATTTCCCGCACCCCGCACGTCGCTGCGATCAGGTTCTGACCGGCGTGAGCGTGTTGCACGTCGCGGCTTTTCCCCCGCTGTCGTGCTGCAGACGATGACCGAAGTCGAAAAGCGATATGTCGAGTTGATGGAGCATCTTCCCGTAGGAGTGTATCGGAACACGCCGGGGGACGAGGGACGTTTTCTTGAGGCCAACCCTGAGCTTGTGGCGATGTTCGAAGCCGACTCGAGGGAGCAACTCGTGGGGTGTCGGGTGAACGATTTGTATGTTGATCCGGAACAGCGGAAGGTTTTTTGTGAAAAGATTCTCAGGCACGGATTCGTGCGAGACCACGAGCTGGAGCTGAAGACCTTGAAGGGGCGCCGGCTGTTGGCGGAGGTGAGCGCCACGCTCAAGCGGGACAAGGGGGGCGAGCTTTACATCGACGGAGTGATTGCGGACGTCACGGAGCGCAAGCGGGCGGAGGCGGACTTGCGTCGGGCCTGCGCTGAACTGGCACGGAGCCAGAAGGCCTTGAAGTCGACGATGAGGCAACTCGTGGCATCGCGGGACCAACTCGAACAGGCGCAGCTTGGGTTGATTCAAGCCGCCCGATTCGAATCGGTGGCGACGCTTGCCGCCGGGGTGGCGCATGAGGTCAAGAATCCGCTTCAGATCATTCTGATGGGCGTCGACTACCTCGACGCCAATCTTCCGCCCGAGTCAGGCGATCTTGTTGCGGTGGTGGGCGACATTCGTGAGGCCGCCCGGCGCGCCAACGCGATTATTCGCGAGATTCTCGAACTTTCCGTCGCTGCCCCATTGGATCGACGGGAAGCGGACATGAATGCGGTGGTCGAGCGGTCTTTGGCGCTGGTGAACTACGAGGCCCAGGCGGCTCGGGTGCAGGTGGTGCGAGACCTGGCGCCGTCCTTGCCGCCGGTGCTGATTGACACGGCGAAGATTGAGCAGGTGCTGATCAATCTCTTTCTCAATGCCTTCCAGGCCATGTCACAGGGCGGGCGGCTGACCGTCTCGACCCGCGTTGAAAGGGCGCGCGATCCGGTTCCGAGCCCCGGGGCGTCGAGAGTCGGCGAGCGCGGCCAAAGCCGGTTCGTCGCGGTCGAGGTGCGCGACAACGGTCCGGGCATTCCCCGAGAGATTCTCCCGAAGGTTTTCGATCCGTTCTTCTCGACCAAACCGGTCGGTGTCGGCACGGGCTTGGGGCTGGCGGTTGTCCGGAAGATCATCGATTTGCATGAGGCCGCGATCGACCTCGCCAACGGAGTTGGAGGCGGTGTCCGTGTGGCGATGAGGTTTCGCGCCCGATCCCCGACGACGCCCGTCATGCCGGTGCCGGACGCCCGCAAACGTCAACGCACTGCCATTCGCCCGGCGTCTCGGAAGGCAGGGATTGCGGAGGCCCGATGAAGGGAGCCAAGAAGCGAGTGCTGATCGTGGACGATGAGGTCAGCTTCACGCGGTTGCTGAAACTGAACCTCGAACAGAGCGACGGGTACGAGGTCCAGACCGTCAACGCCCCGTTGAGCGCCCTCGCCGAGGCGCGGCGGTTTCGGCCGGAGTTGATTCTGCTCGATGTTATGATGCCCGATCTGCCGGGCGGAGAGGTGGCGGCCCAACTGCTGGCCGACCCTGCCCTGCGGCACGTTCCGATCATCTTCCTCACGGCGGCCATCAAGAAGGCGGAAGTGTCTGCTTGCGGCGGCCTTGTGGGCGGGCTGCCCTTCGTGGCCAAGCCGGTCGAGATGAAGGAACTCAGGCGCGTGCTCGACGCCTACCTGGCCTGATCGGCGGACTGCGTTCGAGTCCGATCGTCCCGCCTCCTCCGGGCAACCTGTCTGGACAGCGGAGCGATCCTGCGAATATCCTCTCCGATCATGATCTCTCTGCTCTGCGTAGGACGAGGCCTGAATCGGGGCGGGCTTGGGTGCGGTTCTTTCCTCATGGTACTGGCGTTGGCGTTGGGGTTGAGCCGGTCGGCTCAGCCGGCCGAGCGTGACGATCGCTTCTTCGACGCGGCTCCCTTTGCCCGGGTGTGCACCTGGGATTCGCAGCGTGACGCCGGCGTCCGGGCCAATCGTCTCGAGGAAATCGCCGCTGACGATCTTTTCCTTGCGAAGGACCTGATGCCTGGTCTGGAGGGTGATTGCAGCGTGGAGCCCGCGGCCAACGGTGAGGCCTGCATCGGTCTCGAGTGGATCGAGGCCAGACCGCTGACGCGGCTGCAAATCCGATTGAAGATGCCGCCAGCGCGTCCGGTCAGGATTCAGTTCTGGCGGGGCGAGACCGTCTGGCAGGGCCAATGGGCATCCGTCGATGGCGCAATGGATGGCGAGGGCCTTGTCTGGACATTCACGCCGACGAAGGTCGGCGGGCTGTACTGGAAAGTCCGGTGGATCGTTCCTGCCGGCAGTCAACCGGTCGCGGTCACGGGTTTCGAGGCGATGACCAGTTCGACCGTGACGGCTTCGGACCTGTTCGTTCAGAGCGATCCTGGCAGGCCGGGGCAGATGGCCGAGATCGAGGTCTACAACGGGTCGATCATCGGGATCGAGGGCACGCGGCGATCCTGGGACATGGGAGCGCCTC
>DAOOQY010000464.1:0-4346 GCA_035389025.1 Verrucomicrobiota bacterium | reverse complement strand
CAATCGCTGTTTGATCCGCGACCGCCCGAGGTGGCAATGCGCTGGGTCGTCTTGGGGGGCAGAACGGACCGGAGCGGCTGATAATCGTTCGGCGCGCACGGGCTCCCGACGTGATGGTTCAACACGAACTCTGCCGATGAGGCAAAGCGCGCATAGACCTCGTCCTTCCTTCGCTCGAATCGGGTGTCCAAGGCCTGAACGTCCGCGAGGATGGGCGTGTCCGTCGCGCCCCCGTTCTTGAAGTGGAGCGTCCATTCGATGGTCGGGAAATCGTGGTACTCGATCGCTGCCCAGCAGACCTCCAGCTTCGTCTTGGGGTCGGTCCAAGTCCAGGACCGCTGCGTGCGTTGGTCGTCGAGTTTCATGACCTGGCGCTCGAGCCGCCAATCCTGCAGCAGCGCTGCCGCAGCCTGACCGCCGTAACTGAACGAGAAAGGCAGTTCGGTGGACACATGGGGAGGCACTTGCCCCTCGATGATCGGCAGATCACCCAGCCAAAGGACCCGACCGTCGGCCAACGCGATCTTCGCCTCGGCCCAGTCGGCTTGGTCGCAGTGAATGCCATCACCCGCGTCGCCAACTTCCAGCGTGAGTTCCGTCGCGCCGTCGAGGTCGAGGCTGATCTTCTCGGCGGGCGTGCCTTCCCGCATGACTTTCGATCGGAACGCCTCCTTCGCCGCAACGGTCACGGAGAAGACAATGCTGCCACGCCCCCCGCGTGTCTGCGGATTGCTGTCCACGCCGACCCAGGCGGCGAACGCTTTGCCTGGGGCGGGCAAACGGGCGATCAATTTGCTGGGGGCATGAGCGAACACGCCGCGGGCATACTCGGTTTGCCCAATTGTCAGCGGCCGTCCCATGCGGGTGTTCAAGCACAACACATCGAAATTGGTTCGCACCACCAAGCCGTGGGAAGGTTGAACCACTGGCGGGGCGCCATCGAACTTGGCGGTCACCCATCGCTGCAGCTCGCGCATTTCCGCGGAGGGCACGCGGGGCGCAAGGACGCCGGCCGGTGCGCCCATCCGGCACAGCATGGCCGGATAGGTTTCGCCTTCGGCCGTGCTCGCCCCTTTGTTTCCGAATCCGTAGGTCAGGCTGTCGCCATAGCACACGATCTTCTCTTGTCCGCGCAGTTGGGGCGCGATGACGTTGAAAAAGGTCTGCGCGAGCAACCGGTTGCCCGCTGCGCTCAAGTGGACACCGTCGCTGCTGAGATACTCGTGCAGCGCCCGACGGCGGGTGAGGGCGTCGTAATCGGCCAGGTCGATTCGCTGGTCGGCGGCCAACGTTCTAAGGGCGGTGTTGTAGCGGTCCATCTTGGTGTTCGGCGTTTCGTCGCCGAACTTCTCCCGTGCGTGGTGCTTGTAGATCTCGGTTTCGACGCAATGGTGCATGGTGCAGACCACCGGTTTGATCCCTGCCTGGCGCGCCTGGTCGATCATCCATGTCATGTTCTCGAGGTACCGCTCCAACGGCGTGAAGAAGCGGTCGTTGATGACGTCGTTCATCCCGATGTAGATCAACACCACGTCGGGCTTGAGCTGCAGCACGTCGGCGGCGAGCTTCGTCCGCCCGCTCTCACTGTTCTGGCCCAGACTGCCTTTGTTGATCACCGTCAGCGGGCGGGCTATGGCCTGGCCTTGGGCGGCAAGAGCGGTGACACACAGCACGAGCACCGCGAGGTTCGTGAATCGCTGATTCCACATAAGATTGGCGTTCAGTGTCTTCGTTTGTTCGTTGGAACGGAGAGAGACGGCCTGGACTCAGGCCGCACCGCCCCCTCGTTGTGCGTCTGATCCCGCATGGGCTGTCTATTGTCTCGCGCCGACGACCCGGTCCACGCGAGCTAGCCGACATTCGAGCGGAGATAGCGTGAGCGGATTGCCCGCCGCTGCGCCGGTCAAAACGTCGCGAGCCGAGGCCGGCTGCCCGTTCCGGTACAGGCTCACGGTCGCCGGGGTATGGCGATAGTTGCAGAGATTCACGATCCTGACCTGGTCGAGTTCCGCGCTGCGCCTGCGATCGGCCCATTCGCGGCGGCCGACAACAGTGGACGCCAGGAGTCGCTGTCATCATGAGGCAACCCTAACCGGATCCAGCCGTGCCGAACAGAGAAAGCGTGGATCCCGTTCGGCGTCGAGGCCCTGCACGCAAAGTGAGAACTGCCGGGAGCTGAGAGGGCCGCCTTGACCCGGGCGCATCTCGCGTCTAGACTCAGGCACGGTCGGAATCGGCAGTGAGCAAGTCGGGTTTTTTCGGCCGTCTTTGGCCCACACACAATGCAATCGGAAATCGTCATCGAATACTGCGCGGCCTGAAACTACGAACCCCATGCCGTCGGTCTGGCGGCGCAACTGCTGGGTCTCAAGTTCAAGATCGGGTCGCTCAAGCTCATCCCCTCCTCGGGCGGCGTCTTCGAGGTGAGTGTGAACGGTCGCAACGTCTACTCGAAGAAGGCCACCGGCCAGTTCCCCAATCCCGACACGGTTCTGCGCGACGTCCGCGCCGTGCTGAAGTAGGCGGGCGCGAGGCCCGGGTTTGACCCGCGTATTTCGCACCCCGTCAGTGCACAGGGTGGTGAGATCTCGCATGATGTCTGCTACGCGGGTTGGAAAGGCAAAACCGCGCCAGATCGCCGCGTTGCCGCCAAGGAGAAACGCAATCTCAATTCCTGCTCTTGCTCCTGCTCTTGCTCCTGGTCCCCGCGGCAGAGCAAGAGCAGGAGCAGGATCAAGAGCAGGAGGGTGGAAAGTGAATCTGCGACTGTTGTCCTCGTGAGCATGCCCATTTACTGAGGTCTGGAAGCTCCCACCCGCCGGCATCACTCGGGGATCGCTTCCCCGCGCGCTTGGAACCGATTGTAGAGGCGATTGGCCAGGGGGAGAAGAATGGCGACGGTGAGGGCGCCGGCGACGACATCGACCACGTAGTGATAGCGGCAATAGACGGTCGAAAGACACAGGAGCAGCGCCACAACCAGGTGCAGCCATCGGATGCGCGGCAGGTAGCGGAACGAGAACCAGACCGTGCACAGGGCGATCGCAACGTGGCTGCTCGGGAAGGCGGCGCCGGGGCTTACGAAATTCCGGTAAATCCAGGCCATGATGTTGTAGAAGACGCCGTGCGTCACGGCATCCGGGTACGCCAATGGGCCCGCGGATGCCTGAATCTCATCGGGCAGCCGGAACCCGTCGATCTCGCGGAAGAAGGCGCGCGGCCCCATGACGGGGAGGCAGATGTAGGTGAGGTAGCAAAGGTAGAAGACAAACGACACCACGGACACATAGTGGTAGAACTGCCGGCGCTGGCGGACGAAGAGAGCGATTCCTACGCCCGAGATCATGATGTAATAGGAGAAGTAGGAGGCATAGAGCAGTTCGCTGACCGCGAGAGACGCGAAGACGTCCATCAACCGGATGGAGGGCTGCAGGCCGAAAAGACTTTCCTCGAGCCGGATGAAGTGGACATCCAGGAAGTCGCCCGCGAAGATGCGGTTGACCATCCCCGTCTCCCGATAGAATCCAGTGTAGAGCAGGACCGGATAGAAATGCCGCAGGAAATCAAGGAACCGGTTTGACCGCCAGCGGGCGTGCGACTGGATGAGGAGATGCACCAGGACCAGGCCGGCCGCGTGAACCGCCACGAGGCACGGCCAGCATGGCACGGTCTGGTTGTGAAACAGCAGAATCAGAACACCCACAAGGGCGATGTACCCCTGCGTCGCATAGTCGATGAAAACGTAGTGTTTCAAGAATCCCAGGCCAGCCATCGGTGTTCGCGATACCAGGCCAGCGTCGAAATCGCGCCTGCGGACAGCGGCGTGCGACAGCGCACCCCCAACTCCCGCTCCAAACGGCCCGCATCGCACACCCATCCGGGAGCCAGCAGCTCGCGGTGCTTGTCATGTGCGAGCAGGCTGGCACGTCCCGAGAGCCGCGCTCCCGCGGTGGCGGCGGCGCAAACCAGGCGCACCAGCAAGCCCGGAACGGGCACCTGCTTCACGCGGCAACCCAATGCGCGCGCGATCAATTCGGTCACCTGCGCTCCCGTCGCCACCTCGGCGCCGGCGACGTGAAAGACCTTTCCCGCCGCCGCGGGGTGATCGAGGCAAGCAACCGACGCCGACGCCAAATCCGCACCGTACACCAGACTCAAAGGCTGCCGCCCGCCTGCGATCGCAGGCGCCCAGCCGCGCTGCACGGTGCGAAACAGCCGCAGGAACTCGCCATCCCGAGGGCCATACACCGCCGGCGGACGCAGAATGGTGTACCCGACGCGGCAACGTTGGGTCACCTCGCGTTCCGCGGCCAGCTTGCTGCGTCCGTATTCGGAAACCGGGTGTG
>DAOOQY010000463.1:0-4355 GCA_035389025.1 Verrucomicrobiota bacterium | reverse complement strand
CGCCGTCATCGGCGTGCTCATGGAGGTGTGGACCAAGCGCGCCAGCGACGTGGTCACCGAAGCCACCGAGGAAATCGCCCGCACCCGCACCCCCGTCCGCGCCATGCCCAAGGTCGGTCGCAACGACCCCTGCCCCTGCGGCAGCGGCAAGAAGTACAAACACTGCTGCGGACGCTAGCGCGCATTTCTCACCAAGTTCTGAACAACGCAGAGCTGAGGTCATCGGAAGGCGCACTCATGCGCGCTAGCCCGGCAATCCCCAAGGCTGCGCGTTGCCTGCTGAACGCCTTGGCGGAATGCGTCCATCCGGGGGCATATGACCGCATCCGGCCATTTCGAGAGACCACAAGCCTTCGGCGGGTCCTCGGTTGCCACGACCACCGACAACAACCAGATGCGCCCCGGCGCGCGCCGAGGCACAATTTGCTGGTGACAAGCTCTTTGCCTTTGCTTAGACTCGCCTTGTTCCAGAGCGCGAACAGTCCTGTGATCGTGAGCGCGCCGAGTATTCCATGAACAAGAAATCTGTCTCTGCCCGCAACGGACTTCTCTGCGGAGGAAATTGGATCATCGACCAGGTCAAATTGATCGACGTCTACCCGCAGCGCGAGCAATTGGCCAACATCCGCTCCCAAAGCCAGGGCACCGGGGGCGCTCCTTACAACGTGGCCATCGACCTCGCCAAACTGGGGGTTTCATTCCCGATCATGGCCGCCGGGCTCGTCGGCAAAGACGCCCTCGGCCAGACGATCATCGACGATTGCCAGCGTCATAACATCGATACCAAGTACCTGCGCCAGACAACCGCGGCCCCCACCTCCTACACCGATGTCATGACCGAAATCGGAGGTGGCAACCGCACCTTCTTCCATATGCGGGGCGCCAATGCGCTCTGGACCGGCGCCGATCTCGATTTCGCGAAGATCAAAGCCCGGATGTTCCATCTGGGTTACCTCCTCCTCCTCGACGAACTGGACAAGCCGGACAAGACCTACGGCACAAAGGCCGCCGCCCTGCTCGCCCGCGCTCAAAGCGCCGGCGTCAAGACCAGCGTCGACGTCGTGAGCGAAGACAGCGACCGCTTCAACCGCATCGTGACGCCCGCCCTCAAACACGTGGATTACTGCATCCTCAACGAGATCGAAGCCGGCAAGACAACCGGGTTCAGAATCCGCCAGGCCGACGGATCCCTCGATACGGTGTCCCTCCGCCACGCCGCGGGCGCCATGCTCCAACTCGGCGTCAAGGAACTGGTCGTGATCCACTTCCCCGAAGGCGGTTTCGCCCGCACCCGCAAGGGCGATGACCATTGGCAACCCTCGCTCAACCTCCCACCCAAGTACATCGCCGGAATGGCCGGCGCTGGCGACGCATTCTGCGCAGGCGTTCTCATCGGGCTCCACGAGGGCTGGGAGTTGAAGCGTTGTCTGGAAGCCGGTGTCTGCGTCGCAGCCGCATCCCTGTCCGCCCCCACTTGCACGGACGGCATGAAACGGCTGAAAGCCGTCCTCGAACTGCCCAGGAAATACCGCTATCGTGCCTCTATCGAGGCCGGGGACTGAACGGGTGTCGAGAGTCTGGTGCGCGCGGCAGGACTTGAACCTGCACGGTGTTACCCACTAGAACCTGAATCTAGCGCGTCTGCCAATTCCGCCACGCGCGCAACGCGTGAAACTCAACGGCTTGGGAGGGTCTGTGTCAAGGTGGAAGATGACCTTCGGATACCGCATTATTCCACGCACGACGGATGCTGTGAGAACCCGTTCCAATCATCGCTGAAGAGGTCTTATGCGCGGTGACAAGCATCGGCCTGGACGAGTTGAACGAGCGGGCAGGCGCGCATTCGTGGGGCTATGTCGAACCGGGCGAAGCGGCGGCGGAACTTCTCGAGGAATCCTTGGAGGACTTGATCGACGACATGAAACGGCGGGCGGAGTTGGGACTCACCGTGGCGGCGGAGGCGATGTGCGTCGGCATCGTGGCCGGACTGTATGGTGCCCGAGACACGAAATCCGACGGGGAGCTCGGCTGGAGCCCGGATTTCCCGCTGGAGGAAGCCGGCCATGCGGTGGCTGAACTGATGCACTCCTGTCCGCCCGCGGAAAAGGAGGCCGCGCGGGCGCGTCTGCTTGGGACTGTCCGAAGCCGTGCGCCAGCATGGGTAAGCACTCTCAAGCGCGAAGCCGACCAGGCCGCCAATCGATAATAACCATGACTCGTTTGGGAAGACGCTGCCAGGACTGTCAGGTGCTGGCGACCTTGTCGTTGGCACGACGCAAGGCTGATGAAGCGCTCAGTTGGGTCGAGCGGGGGATCGAGCTCGATCAGCAGACACCCTCGGGAACGACGGCCCGCCTTGATTCGCTGATCGAGCTGCTCCTGCACACCAAGGAACTGCCCCGGCTCGTCGCAGGTCACGGTCCAAGCACGCGACCCTCTTTCCTGAAGAGAGCCAAGGCCCGCTGGGGCTTGTGACGCCTCCGTGCCGCGTGCGGTGACAAACGGATCACGAAATAACCGTCAGCGTTCCAGGTCGAACGTTCGGGAGCACCTCGAGCACTCTGGGCATCAACGGGCGTGTGTCGGCCAACCGGTTGCTGGGCGCTTATAGCATGATCACCGCGATCCGGAATCGAGCAAGGTTCTGCTGGTGCACCATGTTGCTGTCCATGGTCAAAAGCACGTCGAAGCGCTTTTCAGCTTCGGCCAGAAGTATTCCGTTCTTTAGACCTGCCCAGCCAATGAGCGGCACCGATTCGACCGAGTGGCCCGGCAGGTCGCGCCGCAATCGCCAGTCCAGATTCTCGTCCAGAAGGATGTTCACTCAGGCAGGTTGCAGCAACTCCTTCCGCGACTCCTCCAGCACGGCGATCACCTGGTCTCGTCGCAGGCTCGGAAACCCCTCCAGGAAATCATCAATCGAGTCGCCCGCCTCCAGGTGGTCGAAGAGGCTCTGCACCGGCACCCGCGTGCCGACGAACACCGGGGTACCGCCGAGGATGTCGGTGTCTGAATGGATGACCGATTCCAACTTCATGACCGAAGCCTACCTCGGGTTCCGGCCGGCAGCAAGAGGCGTGGCGACCTCCGCGGCGGTCAATGTCTCCGCGCTGCCTCCGGCTGGCTGGAGCGTCCAACGGCACGAATTGCGGGACCAACTTCTCCTGATCGGGCAGCCGAGCAACCCTCTTGAAAGTTCCGGGTCAAAGGTCGAATGCCGAATGTCCGTTTTTGGCTACTTCCAGCGACTGTCTGCTCGGGACGAATCGAACAAGTCGCTGGGGAGCATGAACACATTCTATACGGCTACATCAAACCCGCCGGTAGGTTGGTACGTTCCCGGGGGTGATCTGGCCCTGCAACTCCCTGCGGCTTGATCGGAGTCCAGACGGTCGCTCCTCCGACTCGAGTCCGAATGGTCATGGTCTGGAGAAAAGGACCGGGGAGTGAATCCACTCGTTCGGAGACGTAACCTTTGGCTGTCCCGAGGCTCGGTATTGGCATGATGGGATTGACTCTAAGCGTCTTGATCGGTGGTGCACTCGGGGCTGCGCTCGGCTACTTCGGCCAGTGCAACTCGGGGACGTGTCCCTTGACGGCCACGTGGTGGAGGGGGGCCCTCCTCGGGGGAGGTCTGGGACTGCTGCTTTCTCTTTCGTCGGGTGGCACCCGGTCGTCAGCGTCGATCGACGCATCCACATCGAACGTGAAGCGGATCGCAGAATCCGAGTTCGATGCGGAGGTGGCGGCGGTTTCAACGCTGGTGGTGGTCGACTTTTACGCCCCGTGGTGCGGACCCTGCAGGCGGATGGCGCCAGTCCTGGAACAGGTCGCATCCCAGTACGCTGGCAAAGTGAAGTTCTTGAAGGTCAATGTCGATGAAGCGTCGGGATTGGCCCGTCGTTTGGGGGTTCAGGGATTGCCGACCTTGTTGTTTTTCAGAGAGGGCAAGGTGGTCGACACCCAGGTTGGGTTCTCTTCGGAATCCGCACTCGATGCGAGAATCGACAGCCTCGATCCGGGCTAACTCATGGTCCGCCCCGCTTCATGAGGCGCTCTTCCCTCTGTGTGCTCTGCGCCTCTGTGGTGAATCTCCCCTCGATGACTGTCACCGTTCCAAATTGAACCACAGAGACACAGAGGCCGCAGAGGGCAGGCCAATCAATGCCAAACGGCGGTGCCCAATCCTCGATGCCCGGCTCTGCCGGGTCACCGCAACACTGCGCGGTAGAAACCGTACGCAACACCCGCGGGCGTCGGGAACTCGACCTCGACCGAGGATTCCACCAACACCGGGTCGGCGCACACACTTCAGTTGGCCAAGTCCTCCGAGACTTCAACCGCGATCGCCCGGC
>DAOOQY010000462.1:0-4367 GCA_035389025.1 Verrucomicrobiota bacterium | reverse complement strand
CCGCCCACCGGAAGGTGGCAAGGGTCGCCGAACCCGTGCCGAGCCGGGCGAGGAACTGGCGGCGGCTCAGTTGCAGCAAGTCTGTCATGGCATCGCCCGCTTCAAGCCTGGGCGCGCTTGGGAGCATAACGCGACTGGACTGGAGGGGAAGTGTGATCGGTTCGGCGACTGAAACGTTGCCTTTGTCTGCCGCTGGATGCGTTCAGGGGGCGCCCCCCCAACGGGGCCCCATCCCACCAGATGCTGATCCAACTGCCCCGGATTGGCTTGGTCGCCTCACCGGCTGACGCGCGCGAAGCGCAGGAGGTGGCGAACGGCACTGCGGCAAGCCCGGTCCCGAGCGCTGTCAGGAAGTCCCGGCGAGAAGCGACGGGCGGCAGGGGCATGTGCGATTGGGGCTCAGGGTTTGCGGGCGAGTTCCTTTTCGATGGTGCTCACCAGTTGGGCCAACTCCTCCTCTTTGTAGCCCACCGTCTGGAAGAGAATCTTCCCCTCGCGGCCGATGACATAGCTGCGGGGGATGTACTGGGTGGCGTACTTGCCGTAAACGTCGCGTTTCGGATCGCCGGCTATAGCAAAGGTGATTTCGCGTTTCTTGGGGAACGGCGTGAGTTCCTCGTTTGAGTGTTCGCGCCCGATGGCGATCATAGCGAAGTCCTGGCCTTTGAACCGCTGCCAGACCTGCTTTTCGAGAGCCGGCATTTCGGCCATGCAGGGGCCGCACCAAGTGGCGAAGAAGTTCACGAGCACCACCTTTCCCTTCATGGCGGACAGGTCGAACGGCTTTCCGTCCAGGGTGGTGGCCTTGAAAGTCGGTGCGGCCTGCCCCACTTTGGTCAGCGTGCTCTGCTGTTCGTCGGCCGCCCGCAAGCCGGCAAAGCCAGCGAGGAGCAGGCAAGCGGGCACCAGGATGCGGCTCCAGATCGGCATGCGAGCGAGGCGAAGCGGCGGTTCTTTCATGTGGGCGAGCGTAGCGGGTTGAGCGGCAACGATCAAACTCCATCACCTGAATGCTCTGGTCCAAGTGGTCCAGAAGACCGCTAGCATGAGCAGGAAGAAGATCGTCAGCGGCAAAGCGCGAAGCAGCAGCCACAAACGGAACCCCCGCGTCCAGTAGCGACGGTTAAGGTAGAGGCCGATCGCCAGGAGAATGACGCCCACCACGATGAACAGGAGGTCGAACACGGCTCGGAAGCGGCGCAGCGGTCAGCTCATGTACCAGCCGCCATTCACATTGATGGTCTGGCCCGTGATGGACTTCAGGTTGACCGCCACGACCTCGTCCCAGTCCTGCTCGTTGATGTCGCTCAACGGTTGCGGGCGGCTGATGCCGGCGTTGTTCACCAGGATGTCGATCCCGCCGAGACGTTCCTGGACGGTCTCCACCATCCCAGTGACCTCAGCGGCGATGGCAACGTTCGCTTGCACGGCAACAGCGCGGCGGCCGAGCCGTTCGATCCGCGCAGAGCATCTTTTGGGATGGCGGCCGCGATGGCGTCTCTTGGTTCGACCCGACGAATTGGACTGGGAATGTTCTACCGGGACCAACTGATGAGGTGATCATCAGTTCAGGCGCCAATGCGATTCAATTCTCCGGAAGCGCCACAATCAAAAGCCTTCAATGCGGAAGGGACTTCCAAGTCGCGAGTGGAAACCTGACGTTGACCAGTGGCGTTTCACTACTCAGCGGCACTCTCGCGATTTCTGCAGGCGCGTTGTTATCCGCTGAAGGAACAAATACGTTCTTCAGTGCGACTGGCTCGACAACGGCGGATGGCGCAAGCCTGTTCGCGCTAGCAGGCGGCACGTTGTTATTGCCGGCGCTGTCGAACTTGGCGACCTTGTCGTTCGGAGAGCCGTAGCCTCGCGCGACCCACACATCGCCATTGGGCGCAACGCAAACGCCACGTCCGGTCCACACGCCCGTGGCCACCGTGACCAACTTCGGCACGTTCGGACTGACGTTTGCCACACCGATTCCGCTTCCCGAGCAGACGTTCGTTCTCGGCTTGGGCGCTGCACGCCGCGTCCCTTTCTGGGATGAGGCCAAAGGCCAGTTCGTGCCCGTGCACGAGGTGTTCCTCACGCTCAGCTTCGACCATCGCGTGCTCGACGGTGGCGCGGCCGGACGGCTTCTGGCCCGCATTACGGAGCTACTCGCCCAACCGGAGAAGCTTTAAGAAGAGCGGCCGCTCCGTCCTTGCCGCCGCGACGACGCAGTTCAACCGCCTGCGAATTGCCGCCTGGGCCGGGTTGGTTCGGTCTCTTCGACCACTGCTGAAAACTCGCGTCCGCGCAAATCCGTGTTGCGAGCAACTGGTAGCCTTCGGTCAGGGGATGGCTCGCGTCGGCGTAGAGCTCGCTGGGCAGCGTGGCGGGCACGATGAGGGAAACCTGGTTCTGCCGCAACCAGTCGGCGATTCCGTCTCGCAGGGTCCGATACGCGGCACGGTTATCCTCGGCCATGATATGCTCATTGAAGGGGCCGAGGACCACCAGCACGTCGTTGCCGCGGGCGCGCAGAAGCGCGATCACGCGCTCGAACGCCTGCCATTGCAGCGACGAGTTAAGGCGTACCCAGTCGAAGTGCGTCGTGCCTTTGCCGTTCGACCAGGGCTTGTGCCGCGGGCTGTTCGGACCGCGCTGCGGATCGTCTTTGAGTGCGGACGGTACTCTCAAGGTGATTTGTGCGAGGGGGTTTTTGTAGGCATTGGAAGAGTGGGAAGGATTGCCTCCACCTTCGTCGAGGGTCCACTTGGGAATGCTCTTCTGGCCAAAGTAACAGTTTTGCAGGTGACTGACCCATCCCATACACCCGGCTTCCCGGTCCACCATCGCACTCAGGCGCTCCTCCGCCCCCGCCTTGTAACACGGAATCCTCGGAAAATACTGCGGCACTAGCGTGGCATGATTGAAGGGCTCTTCCTTGTCGGTGCTGAGATCGGCCTCGGGACTGGTCATCCACAGCACGTTGCACTGAAGGAGGATCTTCTGATGATGCAGCGCCTGGCCGTCGTAACGGATCAACCCCTCCAGCGCGAGCGGAAAGAAGCCGTTCACTCCCACGTTGACGAACCGGTTCGTCTCACCCAACTCGCGGTTCAGGAAATGCGACAGCGTGCCGTCCGGCAGCACATATTCACCCCAGACAACGGAATCGCCCAGAACAAGGACCCTGTTCGAGTCGGTCACTTGGCGGAGGCGACGACCATAGAGCCAGTAATCATTGCTGAGTTCGTAAGGAATGCGGTAGTCGGAACCGGTGTCGAAGCGCTCAATCTTTGGCCAGACTCGCGGCGTCACGAAAGTGATCAGCAGCACTAGGCCGAGGCTGAAGAACCAGTCGCGTGCGGTGAGCCGCATTTCGTTGGCGCCGAAAGGCGTCTCCGCGCCCGCCGTCGTCGGTGGCTCGATTGGCGAAACTGATCTGGCGTGAGGATCTGGCATGCTTAGAACTGGAAGTAAATAAACGCCCCGCCACCGGTGGCGCACAGCCACAGGTAAACCATCATCGCACTTGCCAACCCCACCCGCACCACCCCGTGTTGAAGTGCCACGCGAAACCTCGATTCATACGCAAACTGGTAAAGCCACACCGAAGCGACCAGCCCGAGCATGAGCAACGGCATGTGGGGATCCTGCCACCCGGCAGTGAAGATGCGCTGGACAATGAGCCAGGCATCGCCCAGGGATCCGGCGCGGAAGAAGATCCAGGCAAAGCAGACGAATACAAAGACGCCGGCCTGTTTTAGCAGCTTCGGCACTCGCTCGCGGTAGAAGGCGGAACGCTCCAGTTCCCGCGTGATCATCACGCCCGCGCCATGCAGGGCGCCCCAGATGGCAAAGGTCCAGGCCGCCCCGTGCCAGACGCCCGAGATGAGGAAGGTAAGCAGGAGATTGCGGTAGGTCTTGAACGTCCCGTGGCGGTTACCGCCCAGCGGGATGTACACGTAATCCCGGAACCAGGTGGACAGACTGATGTGCCAGCGCGACCAGAATTCGCCCAAGCCCATCGCCAGGTAGGGATTGTTGAAGTTCAGCATCAGGTCGAATCCCATCATCTTCGCCACCCCGCGGGCCATGTCGGTGTAACCGCTGAAGTCAAAGAAGATCTGCCACGCAAATGCAAAGGTGCCCAGCAGCAGCGCCGGGCCGCCGAACGCTCCCGGGTTGTCATAGACCCGCTCGACGTAGAACGAGAGGTAATTTGCCAGGGCCACCTTTTTGAACAAACCCACCAGGAACAGTGACATCCCATCGGTTACGTTCTGGACGCGAAAGGCGGGAAACTTATAGAACTGCGGCAGGAGGTTCCGGGCGCGCTCAATCGGCCCGGCCACAAGCTGGGGGAAAAACGAAACAAACGT
>DAOOQY010000461.1:0-4368 GCA_035389025.1 Verrucomicrobiota bacterium | reverse complement strand
CCGACGGCCACTCGGAACTCCGGCGCTGGAAGGACTCGCGCACCACGCCGCCGATTGTCAGGAACGGCCAGGTGCCTGATCGAATCTCGACGCCCCGGAACGCCGATGTCGCTTTTCTCCAGGACATCGCCACCCGTCCCAAGTAGTCGAGGCCTCCGGAAACCGATCTTTGACGCATTTGCCCCGGTCGCTGGTCCAGTCGTGGATTTCAGCGACCGGGGTTTTTGTTTGGCTGGAGAAACTCCTTGACAGCGGCGCGGCGGCTTCTTGAGGATCAGCGCCGTCAAACAACCCATCGAACACACATCAGCCGGAGACTGCTCATGAGCAAACTGCATTGCCCCCGCTTGGCAGCCGCAACCGCGGCCTTTCTGATTGCCACAGGCACGGCGCCTCTCCTTCAGGCTGCCGATTACACATCGACCGTCATGGCCCTGAATCCGGTGGGCTACTGGCATCTCGACGAGACGGTCACGGTCCCGCCGCCGCGGACCTTCGCCAACGCCGGGTCGGCCGGCGATGTGGGAACGGGCTATGGTGTGCTCGATTTGCTCCCTGGCGAAGAGGGCATCGTCGGCAGCGCGATTCGGATGTTCAACGCCGGTCTGAGCACTGCTGTCTGCGGATCGAAGGTGGATGTTCCTTGGAATGCCGCCTGGAATCCCGAAGGCTCGTTCACGATCGAGTTCTGGGCCAAGCCGACGGCGCTGCCCGTGGGCAATCAGAGCGACATCTGCGCGATTTCCTCGCTCGGCAACGACGTCACCTCCAGTGACCGGTCAGGCTGGATGATGTACATGGCGCCGGGCGCCAAGTGGGACTTCCGCGTGGGGGCGCTGAACAGCTACGCGATTACCGCGAAAGGGAGCGGCCTGGTGGCCAACCAGTGGCAGCATGTCGTGGCGATATACGACGGACAGGCCAAGACCGCAAACCTCTACGTCAATGGGGTCCGGCCTTCCGACCTGGCCGTCGTCACCACCGGCAATCCGTACCGACCCAATCCGCTGCGCCCGCTGCGGATCGGGGGGACGGGCTTCAACGACGGCAGCCTGGGCGGGTACTCGGGCAATCGCGGTTTCGACGGATGGATCGACGAAGTCGCGTTCTACCAGGGGGTGCTGGGCGCGGAGCGCGTGACCGCCCACTACGACAAGGGCATCAGCGACAAGGCCGGCTATGGGGCGGCGGTGCTGGCCGACAACCCGGTGGGGTACTGGAAGCTGGACGAGCCCGCTTATACGGCGCCCGACCCCGGCACATTGCCTGCCACAGTCAATGCCGGCAGCGCCGGAGCCGGCGCCAACGGAGTCTTTTATCCCGGCACCACCCCTGGCATCGAGGGCCCGGCGTGTGCGGGGATGGCTGCGGCCAACAAGGCGGCCGCGCTCTCGGGTGTGGTTGGGCGAGTGGCGATTCCTGATGCAGAGGCGTTGGATTTCACCGGCCAGATCACGATGATGGCCTGGGTCAAGCCGACGTCCAAGGCCGTCTTGCGCAACATTGTCACGCACGGTTCGGAGGGTGCGTCCCTCTCGCTCATGGAGGTTGTCCTGCGAATCAACCAAGGCAAGTACGAGGTCGGCACACTGGAAGGCGTCACGGTCAACACGGCCACCGCGGAGGTGCCTGATGGTGACATTGGCAACTGGGTGTTCCTGGCGGGCACTTGGGATGAGAGCAACGGCTGGAGGCTGTATCGCCACGGCGAGCCGATGGCCGCCAACTATGCCGGTTTCGGGGCTGTGACTGTCAATGGCGGGTGGGGCATCGGGGCCCGGGGCGAAGAACCGGGGGTGCCCTATCCCGAGGCGGACGGTCGGACCTTCCAGGGCGCCATCGACGAGGTTGCGATCTTCAATCGCGCTCTGACTCCGGCGGAGATCAAGTCGTTATACAACGCGTCGAAGCCGCTGCCCATTATCATCCAAGCGCCCAAGGCCCCGGCGGGCGCCGTGTACGCGGGGGATACGGTCGTCTTCGAGGTCACGGCTGAGGGAACCCCGCCGCTTGCGTATCAATGGACCAAGGACGGTGCGGCGCTGCCGGGCAGGACCTCCCCCACGCTCACCCTGAGCAACGTAACGGCTGGGGACAGCGGCACCTACGCCGTCGAAGTCAGCAACGCCAACGGAAAGGTGACCAGCTCGGTGGATCTGGTCGTGGTTGCCACCGCGCCGGAGATCACCCGAGACCCCGCCGCGGCCACGCGATACGCCGGGGCGACGATGCGGTTCTCGGTCGGGGTCACGGGGAGCGCCCCGCTCTCCTACCAATGGAAACTCAACGGCACACCGATTCCCGGCGCGACGAGTGCCGAGTACATGCTGGACCCCGTGCGGGCAGACCAGGCCGGCAGCTACACATGCACCGTGAGCAATGCGTTCGGTGAAGACACCAGTGCCGCGGCGACCTTCGCTGTCCTGCCGGCGCCCGGCGGTTATGCGGCGGAAGTGCTGGCCGATAATCCGATGGCCTACTGGCGGCTGGGCGAGACCAGCGGCGCGGTGGCCTACGATTTCTGGGGCGGACTCGATGCCGAGTACCGGGCCGTTGCGTTGGGGCAGGATGGCTTTTCCTTCCTCGATCCGGACAAGGCGGTGGGCACGGGCGCCGCGGACACCTATGTGGGCGGCATCGATGGCACAGTGACCGACTTCATCGGTGCGACGGCGACCTTCACCATCGAGGCGTGGGTCAAAGGGCCGCCGGACCAACTGGAAGGCGCCGGCATCATCGCCAAGGGAACGGGCGACGTTGGCATGGGCGGTGATCCGGGGACGGAGCAGTTCTGCTTGGGGATCAGCTCGGGTGTCTACAGCTTCTTCGTTCGCCAGGACGGCGACTTTGCCATGGTCTCGTGCGATGCGGACGTCGGTCCCAACGGAACCTGGCAGCACCTCGTCGGCGTGTACGATGGCGAGAATGGACTGATGTCGTTCTACGTCAACGGCGTCCTGATGGGCGGTGGGAACCCGACGCCGACCTACGGGGTCCGTCCCTCGACTCAGCCTGTCAGCCTCGGGGCCAAGCGGGGGGGTGTCGATGCCAGCCACGACCTCTACTTCACCGGGACCATCGACGAAGTGGCGATTTACGGGACGGCATTGACCGAGGATCGCGTGTGGGCGCACTTCCAGGCGCAGTACGGCACGGGCTTGGCGCCGACGATCCAGGTCCAGCCGGTGGCGGTCACCGTGTACGTGAACATGCCGGCCAAATTGGTCGCGGCGGCTGCGGGCAGCCAACCGATGAGCTATCAATGGAAGAAGAACGGGGTGAATGTCGCGGGGGCAACCCTGGACAGCCTGAACTTCGCCAAGGCGCAGGCCAGTGATGCCGGACGCTACACCCTGGTTGTCCAAAACTCGATTGGCAGCGTCACGAGCGACGAGGTTGTTTTGACCGTGCTGCCGCTCCCCACCGCGGATGTCGCGATTCCCGGCCTGGTTGCGCACTGGAAGTTCGAGAACAATCTGACCGACGACACCGGCCGGGGCAACAACGGCACGGCCAAAGGGCAGGGCACGCCGCCCCTCGCCATTTCCTATCCGGACGGCAAGATCGGGAGCAAGGCGTTGCACTACGAGACCAACCTCGAGGACCCGAACAATTTCCGGTGTTCCTATGTCGATTTGGGGGTGCGCCCGGACCTTCAGTTCAATGCGGACCAGGACTTCTCCGTGGCCTTCTGGGTGCGGATGCCTTACAACTACGTGGGGGGCGATCTGCCATTCCTCTGCAACGCGCTGAATTCCGCGAATAATCCCGGATACACCTTCGCTCCCTCGTTTGGGCTTAGCGATGACGGTGTCGCGGGCGGCTGGGGCTGGTCGCTGTACGACAATGCCGCGGGAGGCGTGAATGTCTATGGCGCGATCGGTTCGATCAACGATGGACAATGGCATCACCTTGTCTTCTCGTTTGACCGCCAGGGGCTGGGCGTGACCTACCTCGACGGCCTCGTGGTGGATTCCCGTCTCATCACAGGCGTCGGGAGCCTCGATACCGGCAATCCGACCTGCATCGGCCAGGACCCCAGCGGCACCTACGACATGCAGTACGACGAGTACCCGTACCCGATGTCCTCGGCCGACCTGGATGACATGGGCGTTTTCCGTCGAGCGCTCAGCCAGCTCGAAGCGACATCGATTTACGCCGCCGGCCTGAACGGCCATAGCTTCGTCAACAAGGTTGTCGAGCAGCCGACCGTCGCCGTGCAGGTGCAGCAGGACGGCACACTGCGTCTGCAATGGGAGGGCGGTGGCACCTTGCAGCAGGCCGATCAGGTCACGGGCGGATTCACGGACATCGCGGGCGCGACCTCGCCGCACACGGTGGCACCGCCCTCCCATTGCAGACGCAGTG
>DAOOQY010000460.1:0-4371 GCA_035389025.1 Verrucomicrobiota bacterium | reverse complement strand
CCTCAATGATGAGCGGCGGCTGATTGTCGGCCTGCTGTCCAGGCGAGACCCTGCACAAATCCGACAGGAAACGCTGGCCTGGGCGGTTGGCGCGGTGCGCACCGAGGTTCGGCGACGTCGCGTGGTGCGATCGGTCTCGCAGGTCTGCGCCGTGACCGTCCTGGGCTTGTTTGTGCTGGCCCTGTATGTCCGCCCGTTTCGACCGGTCGCCCCCGATGTTCCAGGCGCGGATCACTTGGCGGAAGCACCGGCTTCCAGCCTTCGCGGAACCACGGACCTGTCCCACGCAAGCCTGCCTTTGCCTGGGCCCGCGATCCCGTTGGGGCGGCAGGAATCCATGATCGAGGCACGCCGGGGAGCGACATCTGACACGGAAAATCCGCCGGTGGCTAAGGAGTCGGATTCGTTCCATACGGCTCCCGGCAGATCGATCGCCATCGAGACCATCGATGACCGGGAACTGCTGGCCCTTCTTGCCGGGCGCACCGTGGCCCTGATCGGGCCCCCGGGAGACGCCCAGTTGTTGGTGCTGGGCGCACCGAGATCGCTCGGAGCAGAGTGAGATTTGACCTGTCTACCGCTGAGAATCTCATTCAAGGACTCTTTGGCTCCGCTCGAAGCACGCACAACCGCCGGGCCGGCAACTGAAGAGACACCCGGACGCGCGGGCCTTCGACGCGAAAGGTGCGGCGTAGGAGCGGGGGTGAATGCTCGGCGTCGGCCGGACTCAGTATCATCGCGTAGTCACCCGGGGCGAGCAAGAACAACTCAGCGTCCAGGTCGCGGGGGCGGTCGCCGAAATGGAACAGTTCCGCGGCGAACGTTGCCCGGCTCGATTCGGTCACGAGCGCCGCGATGTCACGCGGTGGCGTTCGCCACCGCACCGCGTTCAGCGGGAACACCAACGGGTTTCCTGAGTCCCCGGTTGCGGTCGAGTAGAGGATGTTGGGGGACGGCGTGGGCGGGGCGGCTTCGGGCAGGTATTTGAGGAAGTTCCCCGTGAATGACATGACGCGATCGGTCCATCGCATTTCGCTCGTGTAGGCCTCCCAGTTCGAGCGGAACGCCTCGGCGTTCTGACGCAACACGGACTCGAGCGGTGCGCGCTCTCCAGTCAAACGAAACCGGACATAACCCGAAGCATCGGAGCGAAGATGCGCGTCGTGACGGGTGTCACCGGTCAACAACCGGTACTTCCCCAAAGCGTCGGAGAGGAAACCGGACATTCTCTGCGCGCACCAGGACTCGGACCCGGGGTCGCCCGGGGGCGCGTCCCGGTGCTTGGCACGGAGTGCTGCCATCGATCGGATCGGTTCGAGGAACGTCTCGTCCCGGGTCAGGTGGTGGGCGAGAAGCAGGGTCGAGGTCATCAGCCGCGTGGCGCCCGGCCAGTTGTAGAGCGCATCGTTGTGTCCCGGGGGGAACGGTTCCCACCAGGGCCGATCGGGATGGGCGATCCCGCCGTCCGGCCACCGGATGGCCGACGGCAACACGCCGGCCGGCTTGCCGTTGTCCGCTCGGGCCGCGGCGTCGATCCAAACTTTGAGCCATTCGCCAAACAGCGCCGTCAGCGCCGGGTCGCCGGTGCGCTGCCAGTAGAGCAGCGCCGGCTGGATGACCGAGGGGTGATAGGCGGTGTCGAAGGCGCGGCCCGCGCTCGTGTCCACCGCGTCCACGCTGAAGTAGATGGATTTGAACTGCAGGAAGCCGCGCTCGTTTCGGCCGGTCCAACGGTCCCGCATCAGTACGGCCAGACGCAGAGCACGCTGTTTCCAGACGGCATCGTCGGGCTGCAGGTGCATCATGGGCAGGATCGTGTCCGTGGTGTCCTCATTCGAGTGCTCGACGTCGGTCACGCGCGACGTGAATCCCTCGCGCATGTGGAGTTGTTCGAACATGCCACTGGACAGTCGCTCCTGCGCGGCGCTCACCACCGGATCGTCGAAAGCGATCATCACCGGGATCCACCACCGCCACATCTCGACGTCGTCGCCCCACCCGCCTCCGAACTGGCCGTCTTCGAGCTGGCGTTCGGCGATCCACCAGTGGATCACATCGGCCAGCTTCTCGAGTCCCTCACGCTGCATGTTGGCCCAGGAAGGCGCCGCCGGATCGACCCGGTGCGGCTTGGGCCAGGGGATGGGTTCGCCCAGGTACATCCGGGCAACGCGGTTCCCGGGGAAGGCGCGCCGTGTCTCTTCCAGCAGGAGCCGGCCTTCACCAAAGTACCGGTCGCGACTCTCCTTGACCCTCAGCAACGGCCCGCTCTGGATCACCTGCCAGATCAGCATGCGCCCGCGGTAGAAACACCAGATCGGTCGAAGCGGCGAGCCCGGAGACATCTCGGGCGGGTGGACCGGGCCCTCGGATGCAGGACGCACCCGGCTCGTGATGAAGCGGCAAAGGTAACCGTTTTCCGCAGCACGACTCGTGTCGGCGACGAGCCGCGACTTGCCATCGGCCCAGTCGTCCACCACCGGCAGCAAGCGTCCGAGATCGGCACGCAGGGTGGCGCCCAGATCGCTCCTCGACTCCAAATGACGCAGCAGATGGAGCCGCTCCATCTCGTCCGGAGTGGTGCCGGCCCGCTCAATGAGGTCCGGGATCGCGGCCGCCGGCGCGGTGCCGTCCGGGCGTTCGGCGGGCGCCGAGACGCCCCTTGTCGCGGTCAGCGTGGCGACAAGAAGCGCGCTCAGGTGGACCCAGGGGAAGGTCGGAGTTGAAGCCATGCGCCGCTTACCAAACACGACATCGCAACGTCACGCAAGCTCCGGGAACGGCAGCGACGCTCGCGGCAAACAGAGGGCTTTCTTTCCTGGGAAGCTGCAAAGGCGGCTGCTTCGACATTGACGAGCAGGAGGCAATAGGACTATTGCGAGAAGGGGGAAACCCGCATCGTCGGCCTAACAGCGACGTAGTCAGACCTGTCGTGAACAGCGAAGACCTGATCAAGCTAGGCGGGCGGGAAATCACTCACGCCCGCGAGATGGCCTCCGCCTGAAAGCGAGGCGGCGTCGGGGTCGTAGAATCCCGCCAGGCCGTTGGAGTTCGTCAGCGACCAGACCCGCTCCCGGTCAGGGCTCCATCGGCTCGTTGTGGCGAAGATGTCCAATGCCGTCCCCCGCAGGTTCACTTCATGTCCGCAATTCCCCCGCAACGCTCCCTGTCCGGGCACCTCCATGCCAGCACCCTGGGCGGTCCCGAAGTTCTGACCGGCGAGGGGCAAGACTGGCAGCCAAGAGAGTGGCCAAGAAGTGGCCAAGACCGGATTAGCCTTGCTTGTGGGATTCCGCATAACTCCTTGGTGTTGAATGGCGCGTCCGGCAGGACTCGAACCTGCAACCTTCTGATCCGAAGTCAGAAGCTCTATCCAATTGAGCTACGGACGCGTCCGAACGCCAATGTGTACTCGATCCGGGCCGTTATGCAATCCGGGATTCTGCGCGCGGTTCTCCACGATTCTGCGCCCGCTCGCACTTCCCTCGGGCAGGGCGCGGTTCTACCCCAACCCGCAATCCTGTGACTCCTTCCCGGTCACGAGAAATGCGTGTTGTTCTCACGTCTCGGGTCCAGGCCGCACCGACGCACCGGCGCACCGACGCACCGACGCACCGGCGCACCGACGCACCGGCGCACCGACGCACCGGTGCACCGTCTTTAAGCTCGCCTTTTTCGTCCGGTCCCGGCAGAGATTCGAGCGCATCAGATCATTATGAAACGAACGACACTGAACCGATGGCATCTGGGGCTGCTCACCGCAGTCGGACTGACACTCATCTCGTGCTCGACGTCCCGTTCCGCGGCGTCGGCTCCAAAGACGCTCTTCAACGGAAAGGACCTGACCGGCTGGAAGGCGATGTTCGATGACGCGAGCGTGAAGCCGGAATCGGTGTGGTGGGTGCAGGACGGCGTCCTGGTGTGCAAAGGCGAACCGCTGGGATGCCTCGTCACGACGGAGAACTACATCAACTACAAACTCGAGGTCGAGTACCGCTGGGCCCCGGGCAAGAAGCCCGGCAACAGCGGCATTTTTGGACGGGTCAACGGACCCGCGCGTGGGCTGCCGCGCTGCCTCGAGACGCAACTGCACCCGGACAGCGCGGGCGACGTGCTCGGGCTGCAGGGAATGAAGGTGACCGGGGACTCGGCGCGCGTGAAATTGATCCCGAAACATGCGGTTGCGGGCGACATCAATCTGGTGGGCCGACTCGTCGGCGCGGAGCGTCCGCACGGGGAATGGAACAAGGTCGAGATTCTGGCCCAGGGAGATCGCGTGACCGTCTGGTTCAACGGCACGAAAGTGAACGAAGCGCACGGCGCCGAGGTGATTCCCGGGCCCGTGGGGCTGCAATCCGAAGGCGGCGAGATTCA
>DAOOQY010000459.1:0-4380 GCA_035389025.1 Verrucomicrobiota bacterium | reverse complement strand
AATGATCCTGCGCCGGCTCGTGGGCCTGCTTTTGCGCCCGAGGCAAGAGCTCCAGCACCCCGTCGAGCCGGCGCAGGATCTGGTCGACCTGCGGCCGCGTCCAGTCCGTCTCCTCCCAGCGTCGATCCAGAAATTCCCGATGCCGCCGCGCATGTCCGCGCACCACCCCCACCAGCTTCTTCATCTGCCGCAATACCCGTTTGCGCCCCTTCTTGCTGCCCGAACGCCGCGCCTGCTGCATCATCTGGATACTCAGCCGGTTCATCCGGCGCAGAAACTCCTCGGGCGCTGCCATGCGTCCGCGCAGGCCGGCCTTACGGATCAGGAGCGTGGCTTTCATCGCCGTGCGCACCCCATCCCGCAACAGGACCCAGTCGGTGGGAGAGTGGACGTTGGCTTTCAGACAAGTGCTATCCAGGAAGTACTCCTCCAGGTCCAAGGCCTCGCGCAGACCCAGCTTCTTGGGCTTCTGGATGGCCCCTTTGAGCAGACCGTCGATCACCGAGCGCATTTCACCTGCCGGCGGCCAATGGGCAAAGCGTTGCACTTCGCTCTTGGAGGGCACGCGAACCACATCGAGCGCATCGATGCCACAGAACCATTGATAGAGAGCATTGCCCGCCAACTGACAACTGAAGCCGCGATGGTCCTCCTGCAACAAGGTCTGCAGGATGGCGCAGCGCAATGCGCGACGGGAGCGCTGCTGGAACTTGGTTTGCTCCCGGGCAGTCACGGTCCGCTTGGCCGCCACACTCCATCGTTTCAAAGCCCGCTGGACGAAATCCCGCTCCACGCCCGCGTCGCGCAAAAGAGTATCGATGTGTTCGAGGCGTTGACGGAGAGTCACAGAGCACCAGCACGCGAGAGTGCTCCAGCCCTTCCTCGATCTTCGCCGGGATACTGTCGCCGGGCTTGAGCACCCATTCATCGAACCACACCTTCAGTCCGTCCGCCCGCAACCGCTCCGCCAGCGGCCGCAGCACCGCCTTGCCCTTCGCGCTGTGGCTCAGGAAGACGTCGTACTCGAAAGCCCCGGCATTCATGGCGAACGGGTTGTTTGTTACCTTGCTGGAAGGCTTTGTGCAAGCCGAGTTCCACTTTTGCTCTCGGCCTTCCCTGGGGTTCCTGCGCCAACTTGACGGATAGCACGGACCAAGAGCACGCGGGGCGACGGCGGCAGATCAAGGGGCTGATCGAGCAGTGTCAACGACAGGCCGGCGATGGGGCTTCTGCAGCCAGGCGAGCCGTGCTCGGCGACCGATTCGCCAGTGAAATTCGGTCCGCGATCCGTCGCATCCTCGAAACTCCCCAGCGATGGCGCGCTGACATGCTGGAGGAGGATGTGAGGCGGTGCGTGGTGCGCGTGTTCCCTTACAGCGTCCTCTATACAATTGAGCCGGACTTCATCCTGATCGTCGCTGTCATGCACCACAAGCGCCAGCCAGGCTACTGGCGATACCGTTTGGGCGCGGAACGGAAATAGCGATCGAGGCTGCCTCTAGCGTGCCCTCCGGCCTTGGTAAGAACTCGCGAGCGAGCACCCTCCGATTCCTGACTTCTGCTGTCGCCCCCTCGGTTCAGCGGCCGTCGTTTGAGAGGTCCACAGCGGAGAATCATGCTTCTGTTGCGGCGCTCTTCCGCTGCGGAGTGCATCGCACCTGGTGTCGTCTTGCCACACGCTTCCGCACCAATTCCCGCTGGCTCAACGCGTGTCGTAACGCATGGCGATTTGCCTACTATGTGACTACGAAAGTCGCGGCGATATGCTGTCCCTGTGCCCGACCAAGCCCAGGGCACGGATACTCACCAAAGGCCCGTCAGTATTGGGTGCTCTGGCATTTTGGACACTCTTGCATCGATACCTCTGTATGTTATCGGGTAACGCACTTGGCTTGGAAGGTGCCAGTGGCACGAGGAACGTGCATCGGCAGATCCTCTGGCGTTTGTTCGCCCATTGTGAACGCCGGGGATACATCCCCCGCGGGACGAATCCGGTCGCGGCCACCCAGACGTTCAATCGCAAGCGCGCAGAGGCCATCGAAATCTGGACGCCAAAGGAAATGGCAAAGCCGCTTTCGGTCGCCGAGCAAGACTTCCTGCTGGTGCTGGCGGTTGGCGCATTCGCGGGGCTGCGCACCAGCGAGATCCTGGCGCTGGACTGGCGTGATGTGCGCCTGAAGGATCGCACAATCAAAGTCGCCCACCGCAAGGCCCGCTGCGCAGGTACCCGTCTGGCCCCGATCCCCGACAATCTGCTCGCTTGGCTGAAACCGCTGGCCAAGAAGATCGGGCCCGTCTGGTCGCGTGGCGTGGCATGGAAGGAGCGGGGGCGCACCATGACGGCCGCGCAGAATGCGACGGCCGAAGCTGCGGGGCTGCTGCCGTGGCGGCACAATGGCTTGCGCCATGCCTTTTGCTCGTGCAGGGTTGCGGCGACCCAGGACGTGCCCCGCACGGCTCTGGAAGCCGGGAACTCGGTGAGCACGGTCTTCGCGCACTACAGAGCCTTGGCGACCGAGGCAGAAGGCAGGGCTTGGTTCCCGATCATACCGCCGCGCTCAACCTCGAACGTCGCGCGCCTGCAGCGGGGTGCCAAGGCGTGAAAGACCCACCGGCTTGAGCCTTGTTGCCGTTCCGCGCACGCCGCCCTCCCGGTTTCCAGCCAGACGCCAACGGTCTGCCGACAAGCGGCTTCGTTGTCGAGGGATCCCCCCAAGACCGAAGCTACTCCAGTTGCCCAGGTATCGATCAAAACTGAGTGGTGCTACGCGAGATTCTGTGCTTCATTCTTCCCGCCATGTCGAGTATCGACAACGGGCATGTGGTCGAGCGGCCTCTGAGCGGCGCCTCGCTGTGGGGATTGTTGGGTGGCGCGGCGGCGATGGTTCTCCTTTTTCACCTCTATTCCGCTCTCGCTGTCTTCTCTTTGCTGCTCCTCGTGGGCGGCGAGTTCGTCCTGGTGATGGTGGCGATGCGCTTCGGCTTGGCCGTACCCGTCGTCCGAGCGATGAGCCGGCACCTGGTTCTGTTGTCGCTGTTCCTCCGCAGTCTTTGGCTCCGCAAGCCAACCGAATACCAGGTTTGCCTCCAGCCAGAAGAGGCACCGCGGCTCTTTGCCCTTGTCCGCCGGCTCTGCGAACGGGCCGAGGTCGCCCCACCGCGCGCGGTGTGGCTGGGAATGGACGTCAACGCTTGGGTCCGCTTGCGAGGATACCGGCGCGGGGCCGGGACGACCGTCCTCGGGATTGGGTATGATTTGCTGGCGGGATTGTCCGAGGCCGAGGTGGGCGCGGTGCTGGCGCATGAAATGGCGCACGCGAAACTGGTCCGGCGCGGCCTGCAATGGTGGTTGCGGGCCGGTCTGAACCGGGCCGTGCGGTTGGCCACTGGGCTGGCCACCGCCGTCGAGACGGCCCGACAGAGCGGCGATCCCGACGAAATCGCCGAGGCGTTTCTGGGCGGGGTGGACCGACTCGCCCGAAGCTTGGTCCGGCTGGTCGCCGCCTGTTCGCGTCAGGACGAATTCGCCGCGGACCAGCGGGGAGCCGAACTGGCCGGCGCGGGACCCGCGCGCTCGGCGTTGCGGCGTTTGGACGCCGTTTGCCGACGCGCAGCCCGGCTGCCCTGGCACGAACGTGTGGCTCAGCTCGAGGCGAAAGAAGGCTTCAGCCAGTGGCTGGTCCGGGAGTTGTCGGCGGGTGCCGAGGCGCCTTCAGCGGAACTCGCCGAGCAGCCCTTTGACAAGTACTCGACGCATCCCTCGCTCAAGGAGCGTCTCGCCGCGCTGCCGGCGGCGGACGAAGCGGAGCCGGGCGAATCGCCGCCCGCCATCGGGTTGCTGGCGGAACCCGACCGAGTCGTGGAGAGGCTGATGACGACCGTCCAGCGTCTGGTGGCACGAGAAGAGGAGCGAGAGGGCAAAACCCTCGACCGCCTGAGCCGGGGGGGCCGCCTGACGTCGGCCCCGCGGCCACTCCAGGCTTTGGGGATCGTGGTGGTGGCCTTCGGCGCCATCGTTGGCGCGAGTGTCTGGGTTGCCAACGGTTTCTCCACGGGCCTGATGGTCTTCTTGGCCGGCACGATTGTGTCGGGAGCGCTTTGCCACCACTTCGCTTATCAGCGGGAGCGACTGCTCTTGCCGGTGCCCGACTTCCCTTTGCTCAAGGCCGCCGGGCAGTCGCAACCCAACGACCTCGCGGCGAGGGCGCAAGCGATCGAGTCGGAACTGAGGGGAAAGGTGGCCGCAGCAAAGTCGGAAGGAGAACGAACCCGCCGGCTGACCGCCGAGGCCTACGCGGCCCTGGGACAGTGCGATTACCTGCGGGCGCACCTCGCCGCCAACCTGTGTTTGGGCTCCAAATCAGCCTCAGTGGACACTTG
>DAOOQY010000458.1:0-4393 GCA_035389025.1 Verrucomicrobiota bacterium | reverse complement strand
TGATGGGCGTACCCGCGTCGTTTGCTGTATTCGGCGAGCCAACTGTTCAGGTGATCCTGGGGGCCGTTGAGGGCGGCGACCGCGCCTTTTTGGGCGAAGGACGTGGGGTTGCTGGTGCTGTGGCTCTGGATGGCGTCGACTGCCTTGGCCACGGGCTCCGGGGCGGCCATGAAGCCCAGGCGCCATCCGGTCATCGAGTAGGCCTTGGCGAATCCATGTGTCACGATGGTGTGGGCATAATGGGCCGGCGAGAACGATGCGACGCTTGCGTGCTGGGCGCCGTCGTACACCAGTTTCTCGTAAATCTCGTCGCTGAGGATCAGCACATCGCGCTCGACGCAGATGTCCCCCAGCGCCTTGAGTTCATCCGGGGCGTAGAGCGAGCCCGTCGGGTTGCTCGGGGAGTTGAGAACGAAGAGACGGGTGCGCGGCGTGATGGCGGCGCGCAATTGGTCGGGCGTGATCTTGAACTCGGTCGCATCGGTCGTCGGCACAATCACCGGCTTGGCGCCGGTTAGTTTCACCATTTCCGGGTAGCTCAGCCAGTAAGGCGAGGGGATGATGACCTCGTCACCGGCCTGGCAGGTGGCCATGACGGTGTTGAAGCACGAGTGCTTGCCGCCGCACGACACGATGATTTGGGATGGCTTGTACGTCAGGCCGTTGTCCCGCTTGAATTTGTCCGCAATCGCTTGCCGCAGTTCGAGGATGCCGCTGCTGGGCGTGTACTTGGTGAAGCCGTCGGCAAGGGCCTTGACGGCGGCATCTTTGATGTGCTGGGGCGTGTCGAAATCGGGCTCGCCCGCGCCGAACCCCACCACGTCCAGTCCGTCGGCCTTCATCTGTTTGGCCTTGGCATCGATGGCCAATGTCAGCGACGGGGAGAGCGCGGCGGCTTGCTGAGAAATGCGGTAATTCATAACTGGCGGCGGGAGCGTAGGGCCCGAGCCCGCGATTTCAAGCCCGGAATGCAGAGCCCGAATGTCAGACTCCGCGGAGCTTTGTGAAACATCCGGGCTGAAGGTTGTCGGTGGAGATCGAGTCTGCGCCGTTCTTCAGTCAGTCTTCTTCTTCGATCCGGGCTTGGGCTTGTTGCCGAGCTTGACAGCGACATTGTTGAGTCCCTGGACGATGCGGTCGGCCTCGGCGCGCGTGGCGTCCGGGGTGAAGGCGAGGACCCCATCGGTGATGCGGGTTGACACGCGGGGCGCGGCCAACCAGCGTCGCTCCGGGAACTGGGCGTGCACGGCGATCCGGTTGCCCTTGTAGGCGGTGCTCGCATGTTCGAGGGCGAGTTTCCCGTGGAAATCGAACTTCAAGACGATCGAGAACCCGCCCACCGTGTCCACGACTGAGGCGTCGATCAGCGATCCGCTGTCCAGGAACGGCGCCTTGAAGACGCGGATTGGCATCGGGGCTGACCGATAGACGGGCACAACTTCGGTCTTGTCTCCCGTGTCGAACTCCGCCTCGAGGAACAGTTGCACGACGGCCTGGGCCTTGCGCTGGCTCGAACTGTCCGTGGAAGCGCATCCAGCCAGGACGACGAGCAGCAGTGCCGAGGCCAAATAGTTGTTGATGCCGCGCCGGGGCGATTTCATACTCCGCCGAACAGAAACGAATCGATATCGGATGTAAAGAAGGTTATGGGCAGACAATACAATAAGAACGAAAAGCGCCGCCGCCGGGTGCGGTACCAGAAACGCAAGCGCTCGAACACGCGGCAGGCACCCAAGAAGGCCGTTGCCGTCTCAAACGCCCCGGCCCCCGAGTCTCCCGCGACCTGAAGACCGGCGTCCGGAGAGGGTGGAACGAAGCGGGGGCCGGACTGAACGGGCAGGTGAATGTTTATGTTAAAGTGTCACGAGTTACTGGGCTTTGTCACGCCAGCGCTGGCGCAGGAGGTCATCGAGTACGCCTTCGCGTCGGACAAGCCCCTCTACCGCGCGGTCCTGGCGGCCGTGGCGGACGCCAACCGTGTCCGTCCGGTTTTCCTCGAGAAGAAGCCGCGGACTCAGCGTCATTCCGAGATGGCCAGTGTGCTGAGCCGCCCCCGGTTGGAAGAGGCGGCGGCGAATCTCCTCCGCGGCTGGCTGCTGAAGGCGCAGACAAGCATCCTCACCGACTTTCTCGATGCGCTGGGCATCCCGCACGAAAAGGGAGTCGTCGAGGATTTTCCTGAGACCGTGGACGACGCGAAGCTGAAAAGCGCGGTGGACCTCTTGCTGAGCAAGCATCCGGCCGAGAAAGTGATCGTCTATCTGAACACGGTCCAAAGCACTGGCGGGGTGAATTGGGAAAACCTCGAACAGATGCTCCAGAACGACCCGCGACTCCAGCTCGGTTGAGCGACCATTCGGCACGGGGATTGCTGCCAGGGGAGTCGTGAACGATGCGACGAACAGACCCCAGACGAAGCTCAAACTGCTTCAGGCCCTGGCCCGCCGCCATATGACCCGCCCGGGCCTCGCCCTCAAGGCCAGGCTCGAGGCATGCCCCGCGTTGCCGGTCAAGCCGAGTCCGAAAGCCCTCCCCACACCGGCGTAAGGTTTGTCGCGCACACCACCCCCGTGCAGGAAAGCCTGTCCGGGGGACCGTTGCGTCTCCCTGCATCGAGTCGTTGCCGCCTTCTCATGCCGATGGTTCCAGGGGAGCTGTAAGCCGAATTCTGTCTGCGCCGGCCCGAGGGCCGGCGGAGAGACTCATTTATCTGAGCGGTCTTACCCGGGACCTGTCTCGTCGAGACGAGACGCGGCGCGGGCCGCGCCTTCGATCCCCTATTTGACCTTGCTCCCGATGGGGTTTTCCGTGCCTCCGCGCTTGCGCTTGGAGCGGTGGGCTCTTACCCCACCTTTTCACCCTTGCCATCGCGCGCCGCGCGGCCTTGCGGCCGTCGTCGCACTATGGCGGTATGTTTTCTGTGGCACTGTCCGTCGGGACACCTCGCGGTGTCGCCTCCCGCGTGTATCTCCCACACTGGCGGAGTTACGCGGCATCGCGCCCTGCGGAGTTCGGACTTTCCTCCACGGGCCTGCGCCCGCGGCGAGCCTCCGCTCCCCTGGAACCGGGGCAAACACTACGACTCGCCGTGGGGCAACGCAAGCGGACGCAGCGGATCCGCGAGTTTTCCGTGGGAGCGCAGTTCTGCACGCAGCGCCAGTCACTGCACAGGGGCTGTTCGGACACGCCGCGCTTCGGTGAGGGACGGTCGGACGTGGGCTGCATCCCCGTTCTTGACACAGATGAACGAGCCGGCAATTGTCCGGGCCGTCAACCCAAGGTCAAGCGCGACACTCGCCCGGCCCGCGGTTGTCGATCGGACCCCGCACCCAATATGACTGCCATCAAACGACTCACTCGAGTGACTCCACTTCGGGCCGGCATCGTCAGCGGCATTCTTTACGGCATCGCCGGTCTCATCGCCGTGCCCTTCTTGTTGATGGCCGCGATATTCGGTCGAGATGCGGGAGGAGCCTTGGCTTTCGCCATCCTGGCGCCGGTTTTCTATGCGGTGGCCGGATTTATCGGCGGCCTGATCGCCGCCGCCCTCTACAACCTGGTCGCCAAGTGGACTGGAGGGCTGGAATTCGAGGTCAGTGACGATGCGACGGGTGTTGAGACGGCATGACAGAGGGGGGAGGACGTGCGACTCCTGACAGCGTTGCCCGTTATTCGGCGACGGCCATGTCCATCTCGCCGGTGTAGTAGAGGATGCGTCCGCAATTTGGGCAGGTGACAATGCTCTGATTGCTGCGGCATTCGAGCACGACCTGGGCGGGGAGTCTCATGTGGCAACCGCCGCATGCCCCGTGCTCGACGCCGACGACGACGCGTTCGCCCTTGTTCTTGCGCAGCCGCTCGTAGATCGCCAAGCCGGCCTCGCCTGCGGCTCCGGCCAGAGTCGAGCGTCCCTCGATCGCCTCGGCCAGGTTCTTCTTCAGAGTGTCCTCCCGCGCGGCGAGCTCGGCCAATTGACGCGCCGAATCCTCTTTCACCGTCGCCGCGTTTGCGGCGAGGTCGGAGATCGCACGGTGCGCCGCCTCGGCCTGTTCCATGATGTCAAGTTCCTGGTCCTCGATTTTGACGATCTCGGCTTTGCAGGTGTCGATCTCGTGGGTCAAGGCGCGGTATTCCTCGTTCTTCTTGGTCTGGAATTGCTGCAGGGAGTAGCGCTCGATCCTCTCCTGGCGCGTGCTGACTTCGAGTTCGAGCTTCTTGCGCTCGCCCTCCAGATGCCGTGTCTTCTGCCGCGCGCTCTCCAGAGCCGCCTCGACTTTCTCAGCCTTTGTCAACACAGCCCGGCGTTGGGGATCAACGGATTCGAGTTCCTGCTGGAGGTGGAGAATTCTCCGATCGCGCTCCTGGAGGATCAGCAGTTTTTCGATGACTTCGA
>DAOOQY010000457.1:0-4395 GCA_035389025.1 Verrucomicrobiota bacterium | reverse complement strand
GGGCCAATGATCTCCGATTGCCAACCGGGACGCGATCCCGGCGTTCAGATGCAGCCGGCTGGTTCGGCGCTGAGTTCACAGTTGTTCCGGCCGCTTCCCGAAGAACTCCAGATGACTGCACTCGCAGCACTGAAGTGCATACCCTTCAACAAAGAGAGCCTTGTATCTCGTACCCACCGTGCCATGCCCGTGCCAGTGAAAAACGATACCACCACATAGCGAACATATAACGGGTTTGCCACCGGCCTGAAACCGCTGAGGGCTGGGGTGCAGCGTCTCTTTCACCGCGACCTTAACGCCGCGCCGAATTGCTGTGAGGGTTTTACTCATAATGATCTCCTGCGAGCCGCCGTTGATTATACGAACCGCCGGTTCGCATATTGAATCTCTCTCGGTGTAGCCTCAGCGCATCAGAAGCGGCTCGCTGCAAGGCGCATAGGCCAGCCGCGCGCAAAGGCGTCCTGTCTGGCTGCATGGCGGTACGGTAGCTCCGAGAGGCGCCTCAGCGCAAGCCTGACTGGCCGCCACTGGATCCGGCTGGCACCTTACGCCGCCGTCACCTCCCACACGTACCCGCTGGCGTGCCGTTTGATGTGGCCGGTGGTCACGTTGAGGATCAGGTACCCGGTCGGAATGGTGCCGCTTGACGGGTCCGCCGTCACCGCCGCCGGCCTGATCTGCTTCCACGTCCCTGGCGTCCGTGCCCCGGTGCAGACCCATTCCCCGCCCAGGCCGTCACGCCAGAACTCGGCCAGGACACGGGTCCCGGCCGTCGGCGGGCCTGATGGTCACAGGTTTAGGTCGGCGGCGAGAGTGGACCGAGAAGCCCGCGCCGACCCTCAGTAAGGATAGAACACCGCCACCGAGGCGTTCCGGCCGCGCCTCGCCGCTGCCTCGGCGCGAGGCAAACGGCCAGCGAATCAGTCATGCCCCCCGCCATCGCGCGGCGCGAGGGAATCAGAGGCAGGCCGGCGGCGGGCTTGCGACGCCGTTGGTTCAATTCGCTATGGCTTGTTCATCAACTCTCCGCTTCGCGTCCTCTCGAAATCGAAGACCCCATTCCCCAAAGTATACGTGTCATTAGTGAGTGAATTCGGGCTGAACACGAAACCGTCATCTCCAGACTCCGGCAAGTAAGGTGAGGTTGGAAAAGTAATTGCCGCGGCTCATTTCGCGAGCCGATAGAACCGGCGGTTACTGCCGAGGAAGTTGGACACCACATTCTGCGCCTCCTGGACGACCGGTGTATCGACGACGACTTTCCAATCCGCCCGCGGTTCGAGGTGGTCGGTGCTCTGCAACCGGTAGCCCACGTGCGACGAGGGCCAGGAGACGACGATGTTGCCGTCCTGCCGCCGGACAGCCAGGTACGGGGGCTGCCGGTTAACGCGGAGGGCGACTAATTCGATACCCTGCTTGAGTCCACGGTTTCGACTGTACAGTTTTTCCTTGGCATTGTTCCAGTGCTCGTGTGTCCCCAGGCTGGCCAGACGCACCCCGTCTTTCTCGGGATCGTAGAAGGTGCCCGAAGGCGGTGCGTCGGCCAGCGCCGCCTCGTGCAGGTAGTCCTCGGCACCGCCCTTCAGACTGCCCGGCGCGCCGACGCCCCCGGAGATTACATCCGGCCATTCGGACATCAGGAAATCGTACGCTACGGAGTCAATCGCCACCGGATCCTGGGACGCAAACAGGCTCGAAGGCCAGTCGCCGTTCTTGCCATCGCCGAACGGCGTGGTCTTCCACAGATACGGATGGGAATCCCAGTAGTAGCCGGCAAAAAGGCCGTCGATAAGATAAAGCAGCGTCTTGCCGCCCAGCTTGCGATGTCCCATCAGGTCCACACCGGCCCGATACTGCTTTATCCCGGGCGACCATTCGGCGTTTGGCAGGCTGAGGTGCAGATTGTAGTAGTCCGGGTAGGCGACCCCGCGCAGTGAACCGGCCGGCGTTCGTAATAATGAGCCATAGTGGTTTTTCATGCACACGGTGATGCCAGCCGAGTGGCCCTTCAAAATCGCGAAGTTGATCACATAGCTTGCATCCGCAAAAGGGACCGGCACGTAGTCGCTCCGTTTCTCCTTCGCGTCCGCGGTGCTCCAATAAAAACGGACCGAGGAAAACTCGGTGCGGACGCGTCCCGCGCCGCCCAACGTGTCGAAATACTGCACCTCCGGGAATTCCGGGTGCAACGCGTTCCACAGGAAGTTGGGGAACAGGCCGGTTGGGTCGCCCAGGCTAATGTTGGCAGGCGGGACACGGGCGACATAGACCAACTGCCGCAGCAAGGACAGGAGCATCTGGGGCGAGTTGTCGATCGCGTTCTGCAGCGAGGCCGGCTTCTCATAAGTCTTGGGATCGGCGCCGTTGCAGGTGGTGAGATTGATCTTGATGGCGATCGTCTCGCCGACCTGGTAGCCCCGCCGGCCATTGCCGCGCGCCTCGTTGAAGTGCCGGAATAGAGCGTCCCAGGCCGCCGCGTCGCGCGTTTCTCCCGCCACTCCGCGAACGGCCTGCGAAACCATTTCCTCTACCACGGCCAGGTCCGTGTGATTCGATTGCCACCAGGGCTCGGCCGACTTGTATCCGGCCCAGTCGGTGGCGTCGGGCGCATGCACCCAGACCACCCGCCCTGGCTGAATTCCCTTGGCGACTCCCAGCGGTCCATGGGGCTCCATCAATCCGGCGTGCACGGGCGGCTCCGGCAGACTCACCACGGCCACTAGCGGCGCGGCCACCGCCGCCCCAGCGCAAATCAAGGCCCGCAGAAAACGGGAGCGCCGCCAGTGGGCCTTTCCGCGTCGCCAGAGCAACGCCGAACCCGCCAGGCTCAGGAGCCAGAGCACGCAGGCGCTGGCCATGGGCGCAGCGGCACGTTGACAGGGATATGCCGCACGACTGGGCTTGGGAATCACGCGCACCAGGAACCATGTCAGCGACACCAGACCCGCGGCAAGAAACAGGAAGCGGCGCCAGCGCGAGGATCCATCCGCAGCCAATCCGTGGCCGGTCTTGGGGGCAAGAGCTTTGATTTCGTGGCCATTTCTGAGAGGAGCGAGTGGTGAGTCATCCATAGCCATGAACCCAGAGTGACACAGATCACCGCGTATGGTCAAATCGTTTGCGCGGTTTCACGTTAGACCATGGGGACGCAGCCAACCGTACAGTGAACCAGGCTCACATCTCGACATTCGACATTTGCACTGCCATTTGTCGAAGTTCGAGATGTGACCCCGCGCCCGTTCGTGCTGCCACGCTTGCTAAGCTCAGAGTTCAGAGTATTCACAAGCTTGTAAGAATCCGAAGCTGTGCATTCGAGAATTACGACGGGATCCTGCTTTCCAAGGCGAAGCGTCGTGATTTTGAGTGCAGCACCGTCTGCATCCTGCGTCTTCATGTAGCCCTCGACTGCGACCTCCCGGCCAGCCGTTTTGTGAGATGAGACTCCTTCCCCGTAATGCAGATACCTGATGCCTTTGCCCTCCACGGTCTCCTTTTGGCTGAGGCTGTGGAGCGCCTCACGACAGGCACCATTAGGTCAGATGTTTGCGGCCTTGTACTCAAGAAGCGTGTAGACATCGCGTAGCTCCGACATCCGGCGAATCTCAGCGATAAGGGGTTTTAGCCGTCCACTGGGTGCGTGATCAGCGTATGCCCGCTTCAGAGATGCTCTGATCTTTAGCGTGCCTATGCCGCCGCCGCTTTTCTCGGTGAAATAGAAAGCGACCTTAATGTGCCTGGTCCAAAAGGATAACCATGCCACGGTCTTCTTCTTGAGGGTTACCTTGCACAGCCATCCGCCACCGTCCTTGTAGTACCGCCATTCAGGTGTGAACGAAAAACGGTCTGATTCGACAGTGCTCAGGAATTCACTCAGGACTGGGTAGATGTCGCCGAGCGCTCCCTCCAGGATCTCCGGTGTCGGGAAAACATCTGGTCTTCTCAAAAGTCGATCGTCGTTCATTTGGACCTAACAGTTAGAGTTATACGAACCGCCAGTTCATATATTGAACCTCTCCCGCTCTACCCTCGGCGTATCAGAAGCGGCTTGGTCCAAGGCGCATACGCCCGTCGCGTCCAAACGCGTCCTGTCTGGCTGCATGGCGGTACGGTAGTCCCGAGCGGCCCCTTAGCGCAAGCTCCACTGGCCGCCATCGGATCCGGCAGGCACCTTACACCCCTGGCACCTTCCAAACGTACCCGCCGGCGTGGCGCTTGATGTGGTCGGTGGTGACGTTGAAAATGAGGTAACCCGTCGGGATGGCGCCGCTCGACGGGTCTGCCGCCGCCGCCGCCGGCCTGATCTGCTTCCAGGTCCCAGGGGGTGAACTTTGAAGGCCACGCCAGGCTCCGGCGTCAATTCGGTCATGAAGCCTGTCCACGTACTGCTGCTCGGGT
>DAOOQY010000456.1:0-4402 GCA_035389025.1 Verrucomicrobiota bacterium | reverse complement strand
CGGCAACCAGTGGCCCCACTGGCCCCAAAGCTCGTGCCGGGTCGAAATCTACGGCACAAAGCAGATGATGTACCTGGGCCGGCACGGGTGCGGATGGCAGGCGATGGAAGCCGGCGGGAAGGTTGTCGCCGAAGACAAAGGCCATTTTCCCGACAAATGGCATCAGCCGAATTTCATCGACTGCGTTCGGTCGCGCGCGCGGCCCAACGGGGACATCGAGCAGACGCATCAGAGCGCCTGCCTGGTTCATCTGGGCGTGGCCTCGTATCGCGTCGGACGCAAGCAGCTCTTTTTCGACGAGGCGTCCGGGCGGTTCACCAACAGCGACGACGCCAACCAGTTGCTGCGCCCGCTGGCCCGCGGACGTTACCGGCTGCCCGAGACCGTCTGAACGCGCGGATTGACCGCGAGCCGCCCCGTGCGACAAGGTTTGCGCGGCAGGTCAAGACCTGCGGCCGCAACGACAATCATGAGCTTTTGCATTCTGACCGCCGGCACGCCGCGCCGCATCGGCTTCATCTCGACCCGATTTCAAGGCACCGACGGGGTCACCCTCGAGGCGCGCAAGTGGGCGGACATCCTCGGGCGGATGGGGCATTCGTGCTATTGGATGGCCGGCTTGCTCGATGGGCCGCCCGAGGCGAGCCACACGGCGCCGCTGGCCTATTTCAATCACCCGGAAGTCGCGGCGGTGCAAGCCACGCTCTTTGGTGTGGCGCGGCGGAGCCGCGAGATTTCGAGTCAAATCCAATCGCTCAAGGACAGGCTCAAGGACGAACTCTACTGCTTCATCGACAAGTTCCGGATCGAGGTGCTGATTCCGGAGAACATTCTGGCGATCCCGATGCATGTGCCGCTCGGGCTGGCGATGACGGAAGTGATTGCCGAGACCACGCTGCCGGTCATTGCCCATCATCATGATTTCACCTGGGAACGCGAGCGATTCACCCTCAACGCGGTGAACGACTACCTCCAAGCCGCCTTCCCGCCCCTGCTCTACGGCATGGAACATGTCGTCATCAACTCGATGGCCCAGAAAGAACTGGCCCGCCGCCTGGGCATCCCATCCCAGGTCATCCCCAACGTCCTCGATTTCGAGACTCCCCCGCCGGGGATTGGCGATTACAGCCGGGATTTCCGGCGCGAGATCGGTTTGAGCGACGACGACTGGCTCATCCTGCAACCGACGCGCGTGGTGCAACGCAAGGGGATCGAACACGCGATCGAACTGGTCCGCCGACTTGCCGACCCGCGCGCCAAGCTGGTCATCTCGCACCCGGCGGGCGACGAGGGAAACGCCTACCTTGCGATGCTGAAGGATCGGATCGCGGATGCGGGGATTGACGTGCGGTTCATCGCCGACCGGGTGGGTGAGGCGCGGGGTTTGACCGCGGAGGGGCGGAAGGTCTACACGCTGGCGGACATCTATCCGCACGCCGACCTGGTGACCTATCCCAGCCACTACGAAGGCTTCGGCAACGCCTTTCTCGAAGGGGTCTACTTCGGCAAACCGATCGTCGTCAACACCTATGCCGTGTACGCGCGGGACATCGACCCGCTCGGCTTTAAGACAATCGAGATGACGCAGCTTGTCACGCGCGAGGTGGTCGAGCAGACGCGCCTCATCCTCGAAGACAAGACGCTGCGTGACGAATGGGCGCTGACCAATTACGAACTGGGGCTCAAGTATTTCTCGTATTCGGTCGCCCGCCGCAAGCTGGCTGCCCGGCTGGCCAACCTCTTCGGCGAAGGGATTTGACCGTCCTCGAGCACTCGCTCGACTCGGCGCGCCACCGCACCTCGTAGCCATCGAGTTCGGTACGATCACCGCCGCGCCCGCACTCGAACCGCACCCGATCGCCGCTCACATTGTGCAGGCAGAGCACCCGGTCCGTGCCGTCGGCACTCTCCCGTCGCACGGCGAACACCCGCGCATCCAGCGCCAGCACCTCCTGCGGCGCGGTTGGCGCGAAGGCGGGGTGCGCCTGTCGCTGGCGCAGGAGGGCGCATTGCCCCTCGAAAACACGGGCGCGCAGCGAGTTCGTGTCGTTCAAGGCCGCTTCGAGCGCCGCGCAATCGAGTTTCTCGCGGTTAATCCGACGCGCAATGCCGATGGTCTCGGCCCCGCGACGGTCGCCGCGCGAGCCGAAGAGCGAATGGAAGTAGATGCCCGGGACCCCCCGCAGACTCAGCAGAATCGCGTGCGCGCAGAGCAGTTTGCGCGCGGCCAGTCCCGGCGATTCACCCGCCGCCGGATTCGACAGCGCGTCGAGGTAGTTGATGTTCATCTCGTACGGACGCTTCGAGCCGTCGGGCATGGCCTTGAGCGAAATGCAGCCTCCATGAGCCCGGGCGCGCGCAACCAGCGTCTCGATCTCCGCCTCATCGAGAATCCCCCGCACCGGGTTGAGTCCGATGCCGTCGTGCGAGGCCAACAAGTTGAAGAAGGCGACGCGGTCCGACACGGGTTCGAGAGATTGCGCCCACCGGGTGAGCGCTTGGGCGCTGGCGGTGGCCAGACTGTGCAGGACCAGCGGCGGCAGGGCAAAGTTGTAGACCAGTTGGGCCTCATGAATGCCGTCGCCGAAATACGAGATGTTCTCCGCGTGCGGCACGTTCGTTTCGGTGACCAGCAGCACGCCGGGCGCAATCTCGTCCAGAACAGCCCGCAACAACTGGATGATTGCGTGGGTCTGCGGACGATGCAGGCAGGTGGTGCCGATCTCCTTCCACAGGAACGCCACCGCATCGAGGCGAATGAACCGCGCCCCCCGAGCCACATAGAACAGCAGCGTGTCCACCACGGCCAGCAACACGTCCGGATTCCGGTAGTTCAAGTCCGCCTGGTCCGCGCTGAAGGTGGTCCAGACCTTCCTGGGCCCGGCCGCTGTCGGGAACTCGGTCAGCAGAGGCAGGGCTCGGGGCCGCACCACCCGCGCAAGGTCGGGCGCGCCCGCGATCGTGACAAAGAAATCACGGTATCGGGGATCGTCCGCCAGGAAGGCCTTGAACCACTGGCCCTGGGCGGACACGTGATTAAGCACGGCGTCGAACATCAGTTCGAAATGCGCGGCCAGCCGGGTGATGTCGTCCCACGTCCCGAGAGCCGGATCGACGGACAGATAATCCTCGACCGCGAAGCCGTCGTCGGACGACGACGGGAAGAACGGGAGCACGTGGACGCCGGTGAGCAGGGAGCGCAGACGCCGTGCGCAGAACTCCGCCAGCGTGCGCAGGGGGGCTTCGCCATCGCGGCGGAGTTGGTCCGCGTACGTGATCAGGAGCGCGGCGTCCTGCCCCAAGCCGGGCACGCCGCGCTGATCCGAGCGCCGGGGCATGTGGGGCCGCCAGCGCTCGATGAGGTCGGACACACGCCCGGCGACAGTCGATGCGCTCGGGCCGTAGAGCAACGCGAGGAGGCTCCCGAGGTCTTTCATTGCCCGTTGTCCTCCTTGACGGCCTGGACCATGCGATCGAGCAACTCGGGCAGGGCCGACCGCACGCTGTTCCAGTTGGGAATGCGCGGTGTGGACAGGGGGTTGTCGATGAAGCCCTTTCCGGCGACGCGGATGCTTCGGACGAACATGGCCACGGCCTTCTCTTCCTCGTGCCGGGCAAAGACCAGGCCGTTGATGGCGGAGTCGGCGCCGTAGAAGCGAAGCGTGTCCTCGGCCTGGCGCAGGTAGGCGCTCAGGAGCGTGTCGAACAGGCCGGCATCGAGTTTGATGCCTTCGGCAGCCATGCGGCGGAACAGGGACTTCGCGATCTCGACCGCCATCCTGTTCAGCCCCTTGTCCGTGTCGCGGGCCGACAACTCCTGGTGCTTATGGTCGTAATTGTCGCAGAGTTCGGACTGGCAAATGGACCGGGGCGCCGCGTTGCGGAACACTTCGGCCAGTGTGCCGATCTCGAGGGCCCAATCGTGCGGCATGCGCAAACGCCGCACCAGGTCGATATCGAGCGCAATCTCGCCGGCCAGCGGGTATCGGAAGGTGTCCATGTAGACGAGGAACGGATGGGCGCCCAGGATGCACTTGAGGGCGCGGATCAGCGGGGTGAACATCAGGCGCATGACCCGCCCATTGAGCTGGCTGCTCACGCGCGCGTAATAGCCTTTACAGAAGTCGAACCCCAGACTCGGATGGGCCACGGGGTAACACAAGCGCGCCAGCAACTCGCGGCTGTAGGTGGTGATGTCGCAGTCGTGCACGGCCACCATGCGGGCCTGTTCGCTGGCGAGCACGTACCCGAAACAGGTCCAGACGTTGCGCCCTTTTCCCGGAGCGCCGAGATTGAGTTCCGCCTCCTCGACGAGGCGGTACAGATTCTGGATTCGCGGGCCGTCGTTCCACAGGAGCGTCGGCCGCTGCGGCAACTGCCCGAAGAACCGGCGCGCCCGCTC
>DAOOQY010000455.1:0-4402 GCA_035389025.1 Verrucomicrobiota bacterium | reverse complement strand
TTCCCGCCCGTGCTGGGCACGACCTCGACGTTGTCGACCAGGCATTCGCCGGGCCCCTGCATCATGATGTGCAAACGGTTGGCACTGCCGCCATCGCCGTTGTCCAGCACCCCCGTCCATTCAAGGGTCCCCCATGGCGCCTTCGCGCTTTCGTCCGAGTCCGCCCAGTTCGACGCACTCGAGCGATCGCTTCGAGGATCGATCAACTCGAGACTGCTGCCCAGACCGTCGCTCCACTGCCCCCACCGCCCCCCGACGCCGTATCTGACCTCATCGACATCGATCAAGATGCGATTCGTCTCCGGCAGGCCGAACGCGTTGGTGAGGACCAGGAGATCGGGTTTGGCCAGCGCAACCCGTTCGCCGCCGTTGGCCAGCGCCCCGCCGTAATCGCCGAAGACCAGGGCAGGATCGAGCCCGGGATGGCTGGCCAATAGACGCAGCCTGCTCTTCGCAACCGCCAGATAACCTCCCCCCTCGATGATCGTTCCCGCCGGGAACTGGAAATCGACACCATCCGTGAACCGCCAGCCTCCCAGGTCCACGGGCTGCGCCCCCCGGTTGTGCAACTCGATGAACTCATCGGCGTCGTCGCCCGAAATGGGGTTGTACATGATCTCGTTGATCGCAATGGCGTCGATGGCCTGCGACCGGTTCTCGTTGTCCGGCGACGGCTCGATAAGTCGGCGCACACCCGGCGCGCCATCCGGATACCGTCCCATGGCCATGCCGCGTTCCTGGGCGCCGTACCGGACGGCATCGAGCACTCGAGTGGCATTCGAGTTGACCAGGAAAAGCCGCCCGCCCGCACCGCCGAGTCCGAACCCGATCTGGTCTTCGTAAAATGCGAGGAACCCGCGAGGCGGAATCACCGTGCCTTCCGCAATGTGGAAACGAGGCGTCTCCGCGTCATCCGTCAGGATGCATCCGCCCACATCCGCTCCGTTGTTGCTGTGGTTGTACAGCTCGATGAACCCGCGGTGCGCATCATCGGGGCGGGCGAGGAATTCGTTGATCAGGACGCCGGCCAGCGGATTGGCCCGCACGGCCTCCATTTGCCCCGGTGAACCGCCGATCACGTCACTGGCCGCCCACGCGCGCGGATCGTCCTCGCCATACGAGGGCCGGGCCAGCACCAGCGAATGCCCAGCGCCGTCCGCCGCCACTGGCCAGGGGAAATCGGACTCGTAGTTCACCTCGAT
Source organism: Verrucomicrobiota bacterium (assembly GCA_035389025.1). GTDB lineage: Bacteria > Verrucomicrobiota > Verrucomicrobiia > Limisphaerales > J093 > MWFF01. The sequence goes on along the minus strand of DAOOQY010000455.1, from coordinate 3,200 downwards.
CAGCGTGGCGCCCTCCGGGTTCTCGAGGCGCACCGTGCCGCCCTCGTTGGGCAAGCCATCGCCGCCGACAAATGGCCCCAGCGCATCCTCAATCCCGTACACCGCCGCGAACTCGACCGGATTCCGGGCGATAACGGCAAAACCGCCCGCGGCCAGCACGAAGCCGTCCGGAAAAGCGAACTGGATGCTGCCGCCCAGACGGTGTCCGGTCAGATCGGCGGCGATGAGATCGGCGTTGTACAACTCGATGAACTCAGCCGTCTTGCCGTCCGGACGCCGCAACGGCCGGTACATGATCTCACTGATCACGAGCGGCGTCTGCCGACTGCTCGGCCCGAGCCGTTCCCCGCGCGGCGTCGAGGTCATCAACGTCGCCTGGGACACGGCGCCGATGTCGCGGAAACTGGCGGTTGCCAGCGCGGCCGTGTTGCGGCTGGCGGAGGCGAGACCGAAGTAGACCGTTTCGGGCAGCGCCAGTTGAACCGAGCCGAGCTCGACCCAGGATTGACCGTCATAGCCGGCATACGCGGTGAACAGGTTCGCCGACCGCTTCAGGCGCATCCAGGTCTCCGGATAGTTCGCGGCGCAATAGCCCGATCCACTCGCCGCGGCCCCCGGCGCGCTTCGAGCCATGAAGACGCAACCCACCGCCGCCGGGGTGGCCAGCGCCGCCGCAAACCGGCTCCCCGCGCTCAAATCCTCGCGCACCATCAAGCCCGCCTTGGCAAACGCATCGGTCGAGTCGAATCGGACCACCCGCGCGCGCACATCGAAGGCGCCCGTGCGCTTCTGCCAGGCGAATTGCAGCGCGTCCGCCGTCCCGCCGACGTCGCCGCTTCCCCGCACCTCGACGCCGCCGCTGACGTATCCAACGTCTCCGCTCAGCGGCGGGTTGCCCACGTCCTGGGTCGTGAAATCCGTCACAACGAACTGAATCGAGGCGTTGGGCGAGACGGCATTGGGCGTGGCCGCGGCGTCCTGGACATTGTTGACGGTCAGCGTGTGCGTCGCGCCCAGGATCATGGACGATGTCGTCAGGTAGACCACGTTCGGACCCGGTCCGAACGCCGCGCTGCCGACACAGAGAGCGTCGATTTTGTAGTTCGCGGCGGTGGTTGCGGACGGAGCCGAAACGCGCTCGCTGAACGTCACCTCGACCTGCGTCAGCCCGATGTTGCGGGCGAGAACAAGCGCTGGGGACGTGGTGTCGGGGCTGACAGTCAGGATGCCTTCGTTGCTGGTGGCGCTCCCGAGCTTGTTGCTGACCACGCAACGGAACCGCGCCCCCTGGTCGGCCAGTGTCACAGGGTCGCAAACCAGCTCCGCCGCGGTGGCCCCGCTCAGGACGATGCTGTTTCGCTGCCATTGATAGCTATAAACGCCGACGCTCGCGGTCTTGACGGCAAAGCGCGCGGCGCCGCCCTCGACCGCACTCGTGTGGGCCGGGTGTTCGGCGATCACCGGCGCGGCGAAGCTGATGCCATAAGGCAGCAGGTTGGTCGCGACCATCGGCGCCTCGTCCGTGCCATCGGGCATCAGCCAGCGCACGGCCAGGTTGTCGCCGCCACCCCCCTCCTTCATGAGGGCGGCGATGTAATAGATTCTGCCGCCGACAAGTCCGACGGGCTCCGACCTCCGGTTGGCCTCCCAATCCCAGCCGCGCGCGCTTGTCCAAGAGTTGACGGTCGCAATCAGGCGCGCGTTGGCGGGATTCTCGTCGGTGCTCAGATACAGAGCGCCATTGTCGTCGCTGGCGATCCAGAAGGTGTAATTCCCGGTCTGCGGGGCGACGACATACCCGTGCATGCGCTGGCCGTAGTTGTCCAGAACATCCGTCGGTGCCTCGAACAGGTCGGTGACATAATTGGTGCTGGTGGGTCGATCCGGATAATCGGGCGAGTCGGTCAGCATGGAAAGGCCCTCGCTCGGGATGCCCTCCCAGACCTCGCGCAAGAGGCCGTAATCTGGCGTTTGGCCGAAAACGAATGTGGGTGTCAGGGTCAAAATCAACCCCAGGGCCGCGGCAGAATATGTGCGCATGATCATGTAACTGGACCCAGCAAACGCCGTTCGACAGCAAATCACGAGCCAGAACGACTGACCGCACAGCGCGGCCCGGTTGGGCGCATCTTCAGGAATCAGCGTGACTTACTGCCGAGTCGGCTGGATACGCTACACAGACCCCTCACCCCGGCCCTCTCCCATCCGATGGGAGAGGGTGACGGTGGAGTGCATCTCGCCGATTCCTCAGTAACCCTTGCCCACCAGTCGCTCACAGACCGAGCGCTTCGAACACTTGGAAGTAGATTCCGTGGCCGAAGTCGTTCGGGTGATTGATGTTGTTGCCGAGCAGGTCCTCCGGCTTCTTCCGCGCCGCGAGTGCCTGCCAGTTGCCAAACACATCCGCATAGGCGCACGCCGTCTCCCGCGCGACTCGACGCGTGGCCGCGGCGTATTCCTCCATCCGATGCGACCCGAACTTCCACTTGGGATTGGGCGGGAAAGTCGAGAAGAGGATGACCTCCGCCCCCGCCTCGCTTCGGATGCGGGCGATCATCCGGGTCAAATTGGTCTCGAATTGCGGGATCGGCACGCCCATCACGTTGTGATCGTTCATGCCGAAGCCGAGCAGGACAAGATCGGGCTTCTCGCCGAGCACCTTCACATCGAGCCGTTCGAGCCCCTGCGCGGTCGAGTCGCCCCCAGTGGCGCCGTTGACTGCGGTGATGCGCGAAGCCGGGTGCTTCCGTTGCAGCGCGTCGGCCCACCGCTGCCAAAAGATGAGTTCGGGCTTCGAGGCGTCGCCCCCCGCCGTGATGCTGTCCCCGTACGCCACAATCTTCACCGCTTCACCCGCCTTCAGCTTCGCCTCGGTCGACCGCAGGAACGCCGTCTGGTCATCCTGCACGGGCCAGGACGCCGACGCCGCATGCGTGTAGTCCACAAAAGCAAAGTACCCGCTGTTGCCGAAGCCGGGGAATTGCGTGTGATCGAAGTCCCCGTGGCCGTATAACATGTTCGTCCGGAAATCCGGCAGCCACGAGTCCGGCAGCCGCCTGAGCGTGCCCGCAGCGTAATCCACGGCAAAATCGCGGCCCTCGATGTAGCGGACGCTGTTCGAGGCCGGCAGGTACGTGTCCCGCACCTCGAGCGGTTCGCCCCGCACCGGCAAATGAGCCAGGGCCGCCGGTTCCTCGCCG
>DAOOQY010000454.1:0-4404 GCA_035389025.1 Verrucomicrobiota bacterium | reverse complement strand
CCAAGCCAGCGTGGGCTGAGTCGCCCCTCCGGGGAGTATCCGCAGCAATGGCGGCGCCTGGTCGACGGAACAGACGAGGTCGTCGAAGGTCATCTCCTGTCCCTGCTGGCCGGCCATGGCCCCATAGCCGAGGATGACGTTGTTCACCGGGCCCGCCGGCGGCGGCCCGTAGTCACCGCCAAAATCCACACCCGCATGATCAATCACCTCACGGGAGAAAACCACCTGCTGGGGGTTGTCCCGCAGGACGCATTTCACGCCGACCTTCATGTTTTGGCCCTCCCGCGTCAGGGTGAGCGAGAGGGTCTGGGGCGCGCTGTTCAGAGTCACTCCCTGCGTGAAGAAGGTTCCCGAAGCGCCGTCATAGTGCTTGCCCAGCATGATCTCGTTGTTGGCCACATAGAGCAGGTAGTTGCGGTCGGCATCTTTCGGTATGTAGAGGCCCGGGAAACCAGCCGCCAGCAGGAGAAACCCTTCGTCACCGAGCGGACTGACGACATCCACCCGGAACTCGACCGGTTGACCATCGGCCAATTCATAAACCGGCTCGTAGATCAAGGCTGCGTACGAGCCGGGGTCCGGGAGACTGAGCTTCATCTGGCCCGCTTCGAGCCTCCACTCGGATTGCCCGACAATTCCCCAGAGCATGAACTTCCGGCCCTCGTCGAAATTGTCGATGACATCGGCCCGCACCCAGGCTGGCGAGCACGCCAGCAGCGCCCAGGCGAGGGGCAGCGTGATTCCGATTCCGCTTGCGGCTTTTCTCAGCCGAAAGAGCGTGTTGTCTTTCCTGAACTTCATTATGGTGTCCTTTCCTTGGTCTGTAGTTCTATCGCTGACGCGCCAGTGCATGGCGAATGCCAGTTTTCGGCTCTCGGTGAGAGGCGGGGCTTGTCTGGGCCGTCGGATGCGCTCCTGCGGCGATTGGTCGGGAGGGGACGTGTCGGCGCGGGTTCGAGCCCCAAGCGTTTGTGGCGCAACGGGCAGGGAGGAGAAGCCCCTTTGGTCGGCGACGGGAAGCCGCACGAAATTCACGGGTCAGCGGTATCGAGTGATCTTCTTTGGATGACCGCGCTCTTCGAGAGGGGACGGGTTGGCTGAACCGGTTCTATTCAAAGTCTATTCCGAATCTATCCATACTCTTAGCGATAGGTTTTGGATAGAGACCGGAAATGACTTGTGGAAAGGCGGGTCTGGTCTACTTTCACCGATTCGAAAGAACACGACATGCATTCAAATCTTGATAACGGACCGGTGCTCGACAAGACGCGCGAATTGTGCGAGACCATCGTCAACCAGCCTGATTTCCTGGCCATGCGGCGGGACGTCGAGACGTTTCTGGCCGACGATGATGCGCGTTCCCGGTACCACAGCCTCGCCAGCAAGGGGCAGGACCTGCAATACAAACAGCAGCAGGGTGCTCAGTTGACACGCGAGGAGATCGAGGCCTTCGAGCAGGAGCGGGAGACCCTCATGCAGAATGGTGTCGTTCGCGGATTCCTGGAAGCCCAACAGCAGATGCAGCAGGTCCATGAGACCGTCGGACGCTATGTCATGAAGGCGATGGAACTCGGACGCGTGCCTGAGGAAGAGGATTTGGCCGGCTGCGGCCAGGGCTGCAGTTGCGGGCACTGAGGTGCTGCGGCCCGAGGAGTCAGCTCGGATCATGCGAGAGCATGCCCTGGTCGATATGAATGCGGCCCTTGCTCCAGGGGCGAGTCTGCTTCCGTCGCCGGTTTTCAATCTGCGGTATCGCCGGTTGGGAACTGGCAGGGCCCCGCTCCGGCGCACGGGCCGCCGAGATCATCGCGGTTCCGCAGCGCCGAACCTGCGGTTCAGCAGCCTTCAAAGCCGGGCTACTTGACCACCAGTCTCACACTCTCCGAATGGCTGTTGAACTCGGGCGCGTACATGCACTCGACGGTCGCGAGCCCGCTCTCGTACTCGCCGCGCAGTTGAATGCGCATCGAGTACTCGAAGACGTAGGTCCCGGCGCGCAGGCGATCGATGAAGAAGTGGCTGGCGGTGTCGCGCGTCGATTCGTAGTAGCCGAGGCCGTCCTGGTACCGGTAGCCGGAGAGCACATTCACCGGCTCGGTGCCGCTGCCGCGCTGGTCTTTCAGATGCACGAACTCGATGTCCCGATCCGCCCGCAACTCGATTCGGACCACGAGTTCGTCGCCCACAGCCAGCGGGCCGCGGACCGCTTCGAGCACCGGGCCGTTGATCGTATTGCGCCTGGTATAGAGCGTCTTGACGAGCTTTAGAGGCGTCCGCTCGTGGGGCTGGACCTTGGCGATGTCTTCGAGGTATTGCCAATGGACGCTGCCCCAGGCCACGCCCGCATCCTGCTTGCGCACGGTGATCTTGCCGAACGACGGCTTGATCTCGGCGCCCGCAAACCGGCGTTCGTAGAAACCGGTGCCCGGTTCGGGCGGGGCGGTGACTGTCGCCGGCCTGTCCTGCGCGCGGGAAGTCGAGGAGTCTCCCGGAACGGGCGGCGTGATCGACAGGCCGCCCAGATTCACCTCGACCAACCGATCGCTCGACAGCAGGTCGCGTCCGCGCCGCAAGAGCGCGCAGACGGCGTCCGCCGTCGCCTTGGTCGTGCGCCAGTCCTGGGTCTGCTTCTGTTTGATGAGCCAGACCTGGCAACCGTCCACAACAGCGGCGTCCTTGCCCACCTCGTCGAAGGCCTCGATCATCAGCGCCTGGGTCTCAACCGGCGCGTCCTGCCACCACCAACTCGATTCCGTGTCCCGCCAATAGCGCCCCAGCTCCGGATCGGTGACGGACCTCTCTTTCAACGATTTCAGGATCGCCTGGGCGGTCGCCGTGTCGCCAAACCGGTTCAGGGCGAGCGCGAGGTGTCCCTGGGATTGCCGCGCCCGCATCGACAACGCATAGCGCTTGGCCTGGTCGAGGAAGTAGTCCAACGCCGTCCGGTGTTGCTCCGCCACGGGCTTGTCTTTGAGGTAGAAGCTCCGGGCATACAGATAGAGGGCGATCTGCGGGGTGAGCTGGCTGGCCCCCGTGGTGATCTGCCGCTTGAGAATGTCGCGATAGGTCTCGTCGAGCCACGCATCGAGCCGGTCCAGCGCCCGGACCGCGGGGGCGACATCGATGTCGACGCCGAGGTGGCGGAGGCGTCCAAACCCGGTGACGATGTAGAGCGTGATGTAGTCGCTGGAGCTGCCGCCGGGGAACCAGGGCCAGGTTCCATCGTCCAACTGCGCCTGCCGGACCTTGTCGAGTGCGCGGGCCTGTTCGCTGTCGAGCCGGTTGTCGTCAAACAGGACCCCGACATTGCGGCGCGCCTCGCTTTCCTGCTGGGCCTCGCACACCCAGGGCGATTCCTCGAGCATCACGCCTTTGAGGTCCTGGTTCTTTTCGAGCGGGCTGTCGAGCGCCGAGGTGGCTTTCCATTGATCGAAGATGCGGCGGATTTTCGGATTCGAGTTGGCGATGAACCGGGCGAGCGCATTGGCGTAGTACCGATTGAAGACCTGCTCGTTGCACTCGTAGGGAAACTCCATCAGGTAGGGGAGGGCGAGCACGGCGTACCAGGCCGGGTTCGACACCATCTGCACCGTCAGACCCTGGTGGCGCAGCGTTCGCGATTTGCCCGCATCCAGCAGCGCCGTGAACTCGAAGCGGTCCGTGCCCGGCCCCACGATCGGCAGCGGGAGCGACTCGGTCACCGCAATCCGCCGCGCCAACACCGGGACCAGGCCCTCCTCGCCGTCGGAGACCGTGCCGGCCGCCGCAACCGCCTTGTACGTGAGCACCGAAAGCCCCTCGGGCACCGTCAGGCGCCACGCCACAGAGGTCGAGGCCCCCCCCGCCAGGTCGAACGAGCGCTCCGGGTTCCTGTTGCCGAGCAAAGCGTCGGCCGGCTGGTTGTTGAAGCCGTTGTTGAAGGTGAGCCGGACCCTGCCGCGTTGGGGCTTGTCCCCCGAGTTCGTCACCTTGACCGTGAACTCGACCACATCGCCCTCGCGCAGGAATCGCGGCGGGTTCGGCTGCACCATCAGGTCCTTGGCCGTCACCGCCTTGGCCTCGATAAAGCCGGAACGAAGCGCGCGATCGTGGGCGAACGCCATGACACGCCACTCGGTCAACGCCTCCGGCATCGTAAAGCTCAGGCGCACCACACCCTGCGCGTCGGCCACAAGGTGCGGATAAAAGAACGCCGTTTCGTTCAGGTTCCGCCGCGCCGACACGAGATTCAAATCCGCCGCGGCTGCGCCCGCCCCCTCGACGGCTGCGCCACCCGCCGCCCCGGCTCCGTCGTCCGGGGCCGCCTTGAGGCCGTAGCGCATCAGCATCGTCATCTCGGGCGCCGCTTCACCCGGCGGCGACATGGGAGGGGCTGGAACTGCGGCGGGCAGGCTCAACGATTCA
>DAOOQY010000453.1:0-4413 GCA_035389025.1 Verrucomicrobiota bacterium | reverse complement strand
GAGATGGTCGGAAGCACCTTGTCCTGACGATCCACCGGGTGACCGACGTCATCGATGGCGGTGAATTCGTGGCCCGGTCACACCTAGTCGCAATTCCCGAGGGCATCAACGCGATTGGCTTGCATCGGATTACTTGGCCACAGATGGGGCCGTTCATTCGTTGCGCAGTTGGATCGGTGTTGGAGGCCGCTGAAGCGATGCCGGCCAACGCTCCACTCGTGTTGCAGGATGCGGCAGTGCCGTACCGCAACGGCAATCACCGCGACCACCAGCAGCGACTGGCCGCGTGATGGTGGAAACGTCGTTGGCGCCGGACCGCGAGGCGGTGTGTCGGCGTGCCCCGCGGCGGGGTCCCAGGCGCACGCTCCGGGCCGCGACCGTGGGCGCTTCGCTCCGGCCCTCCGCGGCGCTACCCCTCGTCGCGGAGCACGCTGATCGGTGCGTTTTGGGTTGAGGATTGTATGTGCGGAACAACGCGAGAGGCCGAATGGCTAACCCCGCGGCCAAGGAGAGTGGTGCTGTCTGGCTGCACGGCCAGACGTGGCGGGAGCGGGCGCGGAGCATCGCTGTCGCACAAAACGCCGTGGCCGAAGCTGCCAGCCTGCTCCCCTGGCGGCATAACGGCTTACGGCAACATGCCGGGAACCGAATGATGCCGAGTTGGACGAGCTGTTCGTGCAATTACCGCGGTACACTGAGGCGATACTTCACCGGCGTTGTTTTGCGGTATTCACGCTTCCGAAAACATGGTAGAGAGTGGGGCCGTGAAGCCGGTTGGGCCTGACGAGGCAGGTGTCATGGGGAGGGACAGCGTCTTTCCCAGCACTCACTGGAGTGTCGTGCTGTCGGCGGGGCGACAGGAGTCGGGTGAGGCGGCGCAAGCCCTGGAGACACTCTGCCGCACGTACTGGTACCCGCTCTACGTTTACGTCCGCCGGCGGGGCTATAACCGGGAGGATGCCAAAGACCTTGTCCAAGGGTTCTTCGCCCACTTGCTGGGACGAGACTTTCTGCGCGGCGTGGGCCAGGGAAAGGGCCGGTTTCGCTCCTTTCTCCTGGCTTCGCTGAACCACTTCCTTTCCGACCAAAGAGACCGTTCCCGCGCCGCCAAGCGGGGCGGCGGCCAAACTCTGATCTCCCTGGACGCCGATCTGGCGGAGCGGCGATATGGCGAGGAAGCCGCCGACGAACTGACACCCGAGATCGCTTACGAACGGCTCTGGGCCACCACCTTGCTCGAGCGCGCCCGAGCGCGGTTGGCCGAGGAGTACACGACGCAAGGCAAGACCGATCTGCTGCTGCGGCTCGAGGAATTCCCGCTTGGGGAGCGGGGCGAGACTTCCTTTCGGGATTGTGCCGCCCGCCTTGGCCTGAGCGAAAGCGCTCTCAAGTCGGCCGTCCACCGGATGCGGGCACGCTATCGGGAGTTGCTGCGTGAGGAAGTCGCGCACACGGTGAACGACCCGGCCGAGGTGGCCGACGAGATTCGCTACCTCATCACGGTCGTGAGCAGGTAAGGCCTGCCAAACAGGGCCAATGCATGGAGTGGAGCGGCGACGGCCCGTCGCCGGCAAATACCGTCTTCACTCGCGTTGGCCGGGGACGAGCCGTCCCCGCTCCGGCCTTTGCGGCTTCATGAATCGGCGCTGCGTGCCAAGCCGCAGGATACTTCGAATCTTTCGGCGGAGGAATCCTTGGTATAGAGTGACAGGGTGACGGCTGCCGCGGCCCGAAGTGCCTCCAGCCAACATGGCGAAACAACGGACATGTCTGCAGTGTGGCCGGCCGTTGCCGGCAGGTGTCCCGCTCGGCCTGTGTCCCGGGTGCAGTCTGCGCGAAGCCCTCGCTGACGAACAAGCGGCGAAGCGTGGAGCCTCCGCAGCCGGCGACGGTGGGCCGTTGGGGGAAGAGCACGAATGGGGAGCGCCGCTCGGCGCCTTTGGCGACTACGAGTTGATCGAGGAAATTGCCCGGGGCGGCATGGGGGTTGTGTACAGAGCCCGGCAGCTCAGCCTGAACCGCGTCGTGGCGGTGAAGACGATTCTCGCCGGCGAGTTCGCCACCCCGGAGTTCATTCGGCGTTTTCGCGCCGAGGCCGCCGCCGCCGCCGTCCTGCATCATCCGAACATCGTGGCCATCCATGAGGTCGGGATCCACGCCGGCCGGCACTTCTTCTCGATGGACCTGGTCGAAGGCCCGAGTCTGGCCACCCTGGTGGGCCACGTTCCTTTGCCCGCCAAGCGCGCGGCGCGGTACGTGAACGCCATTGCCAAAGCGGTCCACTACGCCCATGAGAACGGCATCCTCCATCGTGATCTCAAACCCTCGAACGTGCTCATCGACGCCGACGATCAGCCCCGCATCACCGATTTCGGCCTGGCCAAGCGTCTCGAGGGCGAGACCGGTCTGACCGTGAGCGGGCACCTGGTCGGTTCGCCCAATTTTATGCCCCCGGAGCAGGCGTCGGCAGAACACGGCAAGGTGGGCCGGCCCAGCGACGTCTATGCCTTGGGCGGCATCCTCTACTACCTCTTGACCGCGCGCCCGCCGTTCCAGGCGGACTCGATCGAGGCGGTGGTGAGTCATCTGCTCACCATCGAGCCGGTGTCGCCGCGCCTGCTCAATCACAGCGTTCCGCGCGACCTCGAGACGATTTGCCTCAAGTGCCTCGAAAAAGAACCGGGGCGTCGCTATCCCACGGCCGCGGCGCTGGCGGAGGAACTCGATCGCTTTCTGGCCGGCAAACCGATCCAAGCCCGTCCCATCGGCCTGATCGGCAAGGTCTGGCGCTGGGCTCGTCGCAACCCCCTGCCGGCCGGCCTCGCCCTCGCCCTGGCGCTTGTTTGCGCGGCCGGCTTCGGCGGTGTGGTTTGGCAGTGGAGGAAGGCGAGGGAGAGACTCTGGGAATCCTACGTCGCCCAAGCGCACGCCAACCGGTGGAGCGGGCGCGCGGGGCGGCGGTTCAACAGTCTCGAGGTTCTGCGCCGGGCCGCGGCGATGCGACCGAGCATGGAACTGCGCAATGAGGCGATTGCCTGCCTGACGCTCAGCGATGGCCGGGAGGGCAAAACGTGGCCGACGGCGACAAACACCGCGGCCGTCTTCGATCCCGAGTGCCAGCGTTATGCGTCCTGGAATCCCACCGAGGGCCTTGCGATCGTGCGGGTCGCCGACGGCGCCGAACTGCTGCGGCTGAGCGATCGCGAGGAAACCGCCGGGCGCAGGTGGCTGTCGTTCAGCCCCAATGGCGAACTGCTCGCCGCCGCCTCCACCGATTCCGAACGCTCCCGAGTTCGGGTGTGGGACTTGCCGCGGCGGGCGGTGCGGTATGACACGGTGCTCGAAGCGGCTCGGCCAACGCTCGCCTTTAGCCCCGACAGTCGGTTGCTCGTGGCGGGGGATAAGCACGGGGGTCGTCCGCGTCTTTGACCTGGTGCAGGAGCGAGAGGTGAAGCAGGTCCAGATCATGCCCTCGGCGGTGCACGTCATGTTCGACCCGACCGGCACGCGCCTGGCAGTCTCGAGCGGTCTGGATCCGAATGTCCACGTGGTGGAACTCGATACCGGCAAGACCATCGCGACCCTGCCCCACCCGGAAGGCGTGGGCGAGACCTCCTGGCACCCGGACGGAGTTCAATTGGCAACACCGTGCGGGGACTTGCGCGTGCGGATATGGGACGTGCCGTCCCGTTCGGTCAGGCTGACCCTGGAAGGCCACACCAGTGTGCCGAATGCCGTGAAGTTCAATCATGCCGGAGACCTGCTCGTGTCGTGCGGCTGGGACGGCACCACCCGCTTCTGGGACCCCGTTCGGGGCAAAGAGCTGTTCAGCCTTCCCGAGGGTTGGGTGGGATTGAGCACCTTCAACTCCGACGACAGCCTGCTGCCGTTTGGCCTATATCAGTCGGGGTTGGGCCTTTGGCAGATCGCCACCGGGCGCGAGTGCCGACGCTTGGGCTTGGGCGGACCCACCTTCCACGCCACGTTCAGTGCGGAGGGACGAGTGCTCGTGACCTGCCATGACGACGGGGCGCGTTTGTGGGACCTCGTGACCGGGCGATTATGCGCCGTCCTGCCCGCGCAGGAGTGTCGTTGCGTGCTTTTCCACCCCGACGGACGCAGTCTGGTCCTGAGCGGCCACATGGGCTTGCAGCTCTGGCCGCTGCAAACCAGCGAGGACTCGACCACGTTGACGTGGCGCATCGGCCCGCCCCAGACTCTTTTGAGCATTCCTCTCGAACAGGCCCGTTGGCAGCCCGACGGCCAGGCCTTGGTGGCGGCCGGCCCTCATGGGGTTCGCGTTCTCGAGCTTGGCCCGCCCCTCCAGACCCGCCACCACTGGCAGCATCCCAATGCCGCTGGCCTGGCGCTCAGCGGTGACGGCAACTGGATCGCCTCGGGCAATTGGAAGGG
>DAOOQY010000452.1:0-4431 GCA_035389025.1 Verrucomicrobiota bacterium | reverse complement strand
GTCCGCAGAGTCGGGGGAGGCATTCGTGGCGATTGGGATGGTCGGCGGCTCATTTGTCTCGATGGCGACGTCTGGCGCCTCGTTTGTCAGGGCGGGGGTTTCGGGGAGGATCGCCGGGCTTTCCGTATCGTCGGGCGACGCGGGTGGGCGGTTGGTCTCCATCTGGTAGATGACGACGTTTTCGAGCGTGTTGCCGTGGGCGCTGCCGACATAGATGACATAGCCGGGAAAGTCTTTAATGAACTGGTTTTCGGCGAGCAGTGTGGTCGGTTTCTCCATGCCCAGGCGATAGAACAACTCCTTGTAGGCCATGCGGCACTCGGGGGCGAGGTAGAGGTTGAACCAACCGCTCAAGCCGGAAAGCACCAGGCTCACGAGCAAGACCGGTGCGGCCAGGGCGATGAGGCTGATGCCGCTGGCGCGGGCGGCCGTCAACTCCTGATCGGCGCTGAAGCGTCCGAAGGCCAGGAGCGTGGCGGTGAGCAGGCCCATCGGGAGGGCATAGACCAGGACATAGGGCACGAGGAGGGCGATGGCCTCGAGAACGATTCCGAGGGTGGCCTGCCGGTTGACGAGCAGTCCGAGGATTTCCTTGAGGACGTTGCCCAATAAGAGGACGAAGGTGAAGACGAGGACCGTCATCACGACACTCGCCATCACCTGGCGCAAGAGATACCAATGCAGCGTTCTCATCCGGCTTGCGGAGCGCGGTTACCTTGACGCGGTTTCCCGCAAAAGAAAAGGGCCGCCTTCTCGAAAGAAGGCGGCCCCGAGAGGGGCGAGTCCGGCCGCCTCAGTGGGGGAGCCGGACGTCCGCATCGGTTTAGTAAACCGTCGTGCTTTCGAGTTCGGCGATCGGGTTCTCCCGGTTGCGCGTGGTCACCTGGACTTCGAGTCGGTGGTCACCGGCGGTGACGCCCTTGGCTCGGAGCGTGTAGGTCACAGAGGCCTTGGGCGCCAGAGTGGGCAGGACCGGCCACGAGACGTTCTTGCCGCTGATGGTACCGCCGCTCGATGCGGTGACCGGGTCGGCCTGCGCCTGGAACATCGCTTTGACATTGATGTCCTCGATGTTGCGGGTCGAGCCCTGGTTGGTTACGCGGATGGTGAACGTGGTGAATTCACTCACCTGGATCGGGTCGGGATCGTCCACGACCTCGACCAGGACGCCCGTCACGCCGAGCCATTCGGTGCAGGCCTGGGCGGATTCACGCAGGCCCTGAGCGGTCGCCACGGAGACGCCGTTGCAGTAGTTGCCCGGCTCCGGGGATGTGAGCGAGACGGTGAAGGTCTTCTCGGCGCCCTTGGGCAGGGTGCCGACATTCCACGTCGCGGTGTTTCCGCTGACTGTGGCGTCCTGGGCGGCGACGATCGCGGTTGGCGACGGCGCCGTGTCGGTCACGACCACGCCGGTGAGGTCGGTATCGCCCACGTTGCTGACCTTGATCTGGTAGTTGGCCGTCTTGTTGATCAATTGCCGCTCATCGCCCGTCTTGACGATCTTCAGGCCGGGCTGAACGACGGTTGTGCAGGCGTCGTCGCTGACTTTCGGGACATTGTCGGCGACTGCGGAGGCCGCATTGCAGAACTTGCCGCGCTGGGTGGCCTTGAGCGTGACCGGGATTGTCTTGGACTGGTTGGGGGCGAGTTCGCCGACATTGAAGGTCAACTGTTTCTGGCCGCCGGCGTGCGCGAGGCCTTCCGGGATGTCATCGGTCACCACCACATTGTGGGCCACGGCGTTGCCGCGATTGGCCACGACGATGTTGTAGGCGACATCGGAGTTGAGTTGGGCCATTTCAGGTCCGGTCTTTTCGATGGCCAGGAGCGGCCTGCCAACGAACGTCTTGGCGCAGAGGCGCGGGTCGGCTGAAACCGTCGCGCAGGAGCCCACTTCGCCCTCGCGATCGGCGCGCACCCAGACCTTCAACGGGACGATCTGGCCCGGGTCCATATCGCCCAACTTCCACACCAAACGATCGCCAACCACCTCGGCCTGGGGCTCGCTTCGGACGTAGGTCGTGCCGGACGGAATCTGGTCGGTGACCACGACGTTGCCCACGCAGGCCATTGCGCGCGGATCGAGTTGGTACATGAACTCCTGGCCCAACAGGACTTCGCGCGGCATGGTCTTGGTCATGTGCACCCAGCCGGTGTCGATCACCTGGCAACCGCCGGCCGGCTCGACCGGAGCGGCTGGGGCCGCGGGGCGTTCGACGACGCGGGCGGGTCTGGGCGCCGCCGGGGCCATCTCTCCCCCTGTGAACGGGGAGCGGCCCGTGTAGAAATCGCCAGGAGGCACATTGAAATGGCGGCGACCGTGCAGCGGGTCTTCGACAGTCGTCGATTGGGCGTGAGCTGGTTGCAGGAAGGTCAGGATGAGCGCGGTCAGGGCGGTCGACAGCGCCAACGACATGGTATGTATTGGAGGTTTCATTTCTCGGATGGAGTTTAGGCCCATTCTGGTCAACGTGTCAAATCCCACATCGGCTTCACAAACACAAGGAAGCTCGTGAGTCCTTGCGGACCCACGAGCCTCCAATCGAGCCCTCTGTGGGCGCTCGGTTTCAATCCGTGACAGAAATCCTCCGCGGTTTGATCTCGTCTGCCTTCGGCAGGCGCACGCAGAGGACGCCGTTGTCGATTTGAGCCGTCACGCGGCCGGCATCGATCATCGGATCGAGCACGAAGGACCTCCGGAACGGCGCGGGATTCGACTCGCGATGCAAATACTCGCGGGTTTTCGGCGCGGGGCGCCGCCCCACGATCGTCAGTTCGCTGCCATCGAGAAGGACCTCGAGGGTGTTCTTCGTCACTCCAGGCATATCGGCTTCGAGCACGAATTCATCCTTCGTTTCCGTGATGTCCACGCTCGGCACGACGTAGTGCTCTTCTGAGCGGGCGGGCGTCCGGGCGGTTTCAGTTTTGGATGCTGTGTTCATTGTCTTCTTAGGGTTTGGCTCAGCGCCGGTCGAACCGGCCAAGCGGGTGATGGTTTCGGGTCAGCCCACGCTCACTTCGATTTGCCTGGGCTTGGCCTCTTCGGTCTTGGGCATCGTGACGGTCAGAATGCCGTCCCGATACATCGCCTTGATCGAGTCGCTGTTCACCGGCTTCGGCAGCGAGATCGAGCGGTGGAAACGCCCGTACACCCGCTCGCGCCGGTGTGCCTGAGCGTTTTCATCCTGTTTCGACTCGGACCGTTCTCCGGAGATGCTCAGCACCCCTTCATGCACGGTGACGTCGAGATGTTCCTTGCTCAGGCCGGGAATCTCCATCGTGGCGACCAGGTTGTCCTTATCCTCCGTCAGATCGAGCGGAGGCGCCCACCCGTTGAAGAACTCGCCCATCCGCGAGATGTCCGCGAATGGAGCATCGAAGAGGCGATCGATTTCCTCGCGCAGTTGCGACAGTTGCTCGGTTGGAGCCCAACCCCAAGTCTCGGGTCTGCTGTATCGTATCAGTCTCATATTCAGCCTTTCGTTGTCCTTGTTATCCTGTTACGTTCGATATGAACCTAATAGCTAACAGAATGCCAAGTCACAACGCCCAACACACTCGAGCGCATTTTTATTTGTAAATACCGTTATTGCAACGTAATGCAAAATTACATCGAAATACGCCAGAGCACTTTAAAGAGACATTATGTCTCTGTTTTCAAGCCTGTGTCCGGTTTGCGGTAGTGCCGAACTGTCACATCTGAATTGTCGAGGTCCGATTTGGAAGCGGTGCGCGTCGTTGATGGACTGGAGTGACTTTCCATGAACCGTGGTTTCGTAGCCGCGGACGTGAGTCCGCGCCACCTCGCTCCGTCAAAGGCAGGAATCAGCGCCGACTCACGTCGGCGGCTACAAATCGGTTCATGGTCCCCGTGCGCATTAAACTGCTGAATGTCAACGCTTCCCATGTAGCGAGCGAGGCGCGGGAGAGAAGGGCGGGGAGACACCGGGACTCCTCGTGGGAAGGGGAGGACTGGATTTGGCAGGCGGAGCCTCGCTAAGGTTTGAAGTCGAGGGTACGGACAAGAAACGCCCAGCGATCGGCGGCTTCCTCGATGATTTTGGCTGTCGGTTTGCCGGCGCCGTGTCCTGCGCGTGTTTCGATGCGAATGAGCGTCGGGTTGGGGCCGGCGTTGCACTCCTGAAGGCGGGCGGCGAACTTGAAGCTGTGGGCCGGGACGACGCGGTCGTCGTGATCGGCGGTTGTGATGAGGGTGGCAGGGTATCGGGTGTTGGGGCGGAGGTTATGGTAGGGGGAGTAGGCGTAGAGGGCGCGGAACTCGTCCGGGTTTTCGGCTGATCCATAATCGCTCTTCCAGGCCCATCCGATGGTGAACAGGTGGAATCGGAGCATATCGAGGACGCCGACGGCCGGGAGGCAGGCGCCGAAGAGATCGGGGCGTTGTGTGAGGCAGGCGCCCACAAGGAGGCT
>DAOOQY010000451.1:3006-4436 GCA_035389025.1 Verrucomicrobiota bacterium | reverse complement strand
AGCCCCAACCCAGCAGGTGGCCAACCCCAACCCTGTTGCGGCCAATTGGGCGTAGGATGCGGCGATCGTGGCATCCTGGACGCAATACAGGCTTGCGCCCCGTTCGCCGTACTTCACCGACCGCGCCGGGACCGCGCAGAAGACGAGGACGACCGGGGCTGACGCCAGGAATTCCTGACCGAGCGCGGCGACCGCCAAGGCCCTCTTAAGCAGTTCGTCTCTGACGACATGGATGTAGTAGGCCTGCAGGTTGCCCGCGGAAGGCGCTTGGCAGGCCGTTTCGAGCACGATCCGCAGTTTGCCCGGTTCGAGGGCACGCTGCTCGTACGCGCGCACTGACCGACGCGATTGAATGGCTTTGAAAAGGTCCATAAATCTCGATCCGGAAACCGTCCGGTCGAAAGACAATAGCGGGGCGGGGAAGATGCGCAAACAAAGTCGGGGCAAAACCCACTCCATTCAATTGCACAACCGGGGCGTTTCACGTATCAGTTCGCCGTGCATCGCATCTCGAAGCGACATTGGACGCGGCTGGCTGGCTTTCTCGCGGCTGGGCTGGCGTTGGGCACAGCAGGCTGCGACCGGGACGCCATCAGGGTTTATCAGGCGCCCAAGGACCCGGTGGCGGAGCCCGCGTCTGCCCGTGAAGCGGGCGCGCCGGCCACGCCGGCGTGGACAGCGCCTGTCCATTGGCGGGAGCAGGCTCCCGGCGTCATGCAGGCGGCCCGGTTTTCGATCACATCGGACGCCGGCAGCGCCGAGATGACGGTGTCCGTGCTTCCGGGCGACGGTGGTGGCCAGGGGCCCAATGTGAACCGCTGGCGGGGGCAGATGGGCCTGCCCGCCGCGGACGAATCGGAACTGGCCAAACTCCGAATCCCGATCGAAGTCGCGGAGGCCGAGGCCTACGCGGTTGAACTTGTGGCGGAGACCACGCACCGTCGGATGATCGCGGCAGGCATTGCCCGGAACGGGCAGACGTGGTTCTACAAGCTCCAGGGGGATGACGCCGTTGTTGCGAGGGAGAAGGATGCGTTCCTCGAGTTTGTGCGGACGGTCCGATACAACCCGTAATTCCATGACAAGGTTTTTCGCGTCGATCCGGCTCACACTGGTGTGTTTGGCCTGCGCGATGGCGCTGGTGTTCGCCGGCACGCTGGCGCAAGTCGAGTTGGGGCTCTACGCGGCCCAGGCCAAGTACTTCCGCAGCGTGCTGGTCTTCTGGACCATCCCCGGCACATCGGTTGGAGTGCCGGTCCTCCCGGGCGGTTACCTGGTTGGCGGCGTGCTTCTCATCAACTTGATCTGCGCTCATGCGCGGCGCTTCGGCCTGAGCCGGGACAAAGTGGGGCTGTTGATGATCCACGCGGGCCTCATCCTGCTTCTGCTCGGCCAGTTCGCAACGGACTCGCTCTCGACCGAGAGCACGA
>DAOOQY010000451.1:0-2996 GCA_035389025.1 Verrucomicrobiota bacterium | reverse complement strand
GCGAAGGCGAGCCAAGGAGCTACTCGGAGGACGCCCGCCTCTGCGAACTCGCGATCCTGGAAACCAGCGCTCCCGACCACGACCTCGTGCTGGCCATACCTGAGACGCGCCTCGCCCAACACGACCGAATCCGGCATCCCGATCTTCCGTTCGAGGTTCGGGTGATCGAGTATTGGCCCAACTCGACCCACAGGCCGATCGAGCCGGGGCATGGGTCGGCCCAGGCCACCCAGGGCGCAGGCCAGCGCGTCCAGTTCGTCTCCGCGGCTCCCGAGATGCGGATGGATCGGCGCAACATCCCGGCCGCCTATGTCGAACTGGTTGCGCCCGGCGGGTCCTTGGGCGTCTGGGCCGTGTCGCTTTGGATCGACGCAAATCAAGGGTTTCAACATGAGGGCAAGAACTACGAAATCGTAATGCGCCCCGCGCGGTATTACCGCCCCTTTTCGCTCGAGTTGCGCAAGTTCTCCCACGACAGGTACGCGGGCAGCGACATCCCGAGGAACTTCTCGAGCGACGTGCGGCTGATCAATGCGCGCACGGGCGAAAACCGGGATGTGCGCATCTACATGAACAACCCGTTGCGGTACGGAGGCGAGACCTTCTACCAATCGGGCTACGACCAGCAGGACCCGCGGGTGACGATCCTGCAGGTGGTCCGGAACCCGGGCTGGCTGACGCCTTATTTCTCCTGCGCGCTGGTGGGCTTGGGTCTGGTTGTCCAATTCCTGGGTCACCTGGTGAGCTTCGTGAAACGAAAAGACCCATGAACAAATGGCTGCCGTGGATTCTCGCCGGTGTCTTTGGCCTCTGGGCCATCAGCGGGCTGCGTCCGCCCCGCGCCACCACCGATTTCGACAGCATCGGATTTGGGCGTCTGCCGGCTGTGCTGAACGGGCGTTTGCAGCCGCTGGATTCCGTCGCGCGGAACAGCCTGCTGGTTCTTTGTGGCAAGCAGTCGGTGGGATTGGGCGGCGGCGCCCGAATGCCGGCCATCGATTGGCTCCTCGAAGTCGCCATGAAACCCGAGGTCGCCGACGGGCGGGCGGCCTTCAAGATCGATCACCCGGAGTTGCGCGGTCTCCTGGATTTGGCCCCGGACGGCTCGCTCTATGTCAGTTTCGACGCGATTCGGAGCCGGGTCGAGGAGATCGAGACGCAGGCGCGTCGCGCGAGCGCGGTGCCGGTTGAAAACCGCAGCAGTTTCGAGAAAGCGGTCGTGAGGCTCTCGAACGGGGTCTCGCTCTATCACCGACTCAAGAACAGCTTCCGGCCTGAAGAGACCGAGGACTTCGCCGCCGCCGTTGCCGCTTTTGAGAGGTCTCTTGGCCCGGGTCTGGCGGCGTGGCGGCTCCGCCAGGAGAACAAGCCATTCAGCCAGGAGAATCTCGACCGGCTCGCCAAGGCGCTGCAGGGCTTCGACGCTCTGGGCAGCCTGGCTTACCCCTTGCTGATCCCGCCGCGCGACGTGCAGACCGGACGCGAGCCGTGGTCGAACCTGGGAACCAGCCTGCTCGAGGCGATTCACGCGGGTGAGGTCCACCCGGCGGTTCGCTCCTACGCGGCCATGGCCTCGGCGTATCGACTTGGCAAACCGGAGGAATTCAATCGGGCTCTGATCGCCTATCAAGGCTGGCTTGCGGCGCGCTTCGCGCCGGAAGTGCGAAAGGCTTCTCGAGAGTTCGTCTACAACGCGTGGCGTCCGTTTGTCGTCAGTCTGGCGCTCTATCTTCTGGCGTTTCTCGCCGGGTGCGCGTCCTGGTTTGGCTGGTTCCAGGCGCTCAACCGCACGGCGATCAAGCTGTTGGCCGTCGGATTCCTCGTGCATACCGCGGGGATCGTCTTTCGCATGGTGCTCGAAGGGCGCCCGCCGGTCACGAACCTGTACTCGTCCGCCGTATTTGTCGGGTGGGGCGCAGTGCTCCTCGGTTTGATCATCGAGCGAATTCACCGCGACAGCATCGGTGTGGTCATGGCGTCCGCGTTGGGTGTGCTCACCCAAATTGTGGCGCACAATCTGTCGCTGGGCGGCGACACGATGGAGATGCTGCGCGCGGTCCTCGACAGCAACTTCTGGCTGACGACGCATGTCATCACCATCACCCTCGGGTACTCGGCAATGTTCGTAGCGGGGTTTCTTGGCATTCTCTACGCGGTTCGGCGGGCGTTCACCGGCACATTCAACGAGGCGATCGGCAGGCGGTTGGCCCGAATGGTCTATGGCGTGATCTGTTTCGCCACGCTCTTCAGCTTCGTCGGGACGGTTCTGGGCGGCATTTGGGCCGATCAATCCTGGGGCCGGTTCTGGGGGTGGGATCCCAAGGAGAATGGCGCGCTGCTTGTGGTCCTCTGGTGTGCCATCATCCTCCATGCCCGAGGAGGCGGTCTGGTCCGGGAGCGCGGGCTGATCAACCTGGCGATCTTCGGGAACGTCGTGACGAGCTTCTCCTGGTTCGGCGTCAACATGCTGGGCGTGGGCCTGCACTCGTACGGGTTCATGGACCAGGCGTTCGTGTGGCTGATGGTCTTCGTCGCCAGCCAGTTGCTCTTCATCGGGTTGACTGTTTCGAGTGGGCCTTCAGGTTCAAGGCCTCGACCATGACCGAGAAGGCCATGGCGAAGTAGACGTAGCCCTTGTTGATGTGGTGTCCCAAGCCGTCCGCCACCAGGACGGCGCCGATCAGGAGCAGGAAACTCAAGGCGAGCATCTTGAGAGTCGGATGGCGCTCGATGAAGTGGCTGATGTAGCCGGCGAACAGCAGCATGAAACCGACGGCGATGACGACCGCCGCGATCATGACGCCGAGCCGGCGGGCGAGGCCGATGGCTGTGATCACCGAATCGAGCGAAAAGACGATGTCGAGCAGGAGGATTTGGACAATCACGCCGGCGAATGTCGGGGGCAGCCGTTTGGTCGCCCGCCCCTCTTCGCCTTCGAGTTTCTCGTGGATTTCGCGGGTTGCCTTGGCGAGCAGGAACAGGCCGCCGACGATCAG
>DAOOQY010000450.1:0-4437 GCA_035389025.1 Verrucomicrobiota bacterium | reverse complement strand
ATTGACGACATTGCGGGGATTCTCGGTCAAGACACGCCGGTAATCCTCGCGATACGCCTGGGGGCCGTCCGGATTGCTGTACGCGACGAATTCGCCCATGAAGCGATCGACATTGACCACATTCCAGCCGGCGTAGAAGGCCGAATCGAGATTCGTCGGATCCAACTCCGGCGTGTACACATCCGTGTAGTTGAGTTCCGACCACCCGGCCGGCAGTTGGCCCTCGGGGGAGGCGTCGAAGTTCTCGAAGAAGAGCGGGGGCGGCAGTTGGATCGAAAGGTAATTGACCACGGTGAATCCGACATCGTGAGCGAACTGGTTGGGGGGTGTTGCAGTGTCGCTGAAGCTCAGCGCAAAGACATGCATCGAGCCCGCCCCGAGCAGAGTGGCGCTCTGGTAGGTGACCACCACGTGGTCGCCCTCGGTTACGACCTGCGCGGCCACGCTCACGCCGTCCAACGCCAGCTTGACACTGCCCGGGTCTACCTGGGTCGCCCCGTGGCTCAGCCTGGCGCTGTAAAGCGGCATCGGGGCGACGTCCACCGCGTTGTCGGCAGGTGTGACGGCGACCACCTTGGGCGGAGAAGCGGACGCCGAGACGACAAAGGTCTCCTGGGCGAGGATGTCGTAACCGTCGTTGAGCAGGAAACAGGCGACGTAGGTGCCGGGGGCGTCCAGACCTGAGGCGAAGGCGATCGAGCCATCGGTCAGGCCGGTGATGCCGGACTGGGTGCCATCGACGTACGCCCAGAGCGTCGCGTTGACTCCGCCCCCCGGGACCTGTCCGGCGGAGTAGATGCCGATCCAGTCTTTCGGATTGGCCCATCCATTGGTGAAGGTGACGCCGATTGGTTCGTTCGGGGCATAGACCGGTTTGCTCGTTCGGACCAGCGGTTCCCATGTCTCGACAACCCTGAAAGACGCTTCCGCCAACTGCGTGTATCCGTCGTTGAGCAGCAGATAGACCTTCCACTCGCCTGCCATATTGATGCCTCCGGCGAACGTGACGCTTCCGTCGGTCAGACCGAGGCCGGCCGTCTGCGCGCCGCCGACATAGAGCCAGGCCGTCGAGGGCGGCCCGCCCGGCTCGACACCGTCGGGGTAGATGCCGATCCAATCGAGCGGGTTGCCCGGACCGTTCGCGAAGGCGATCGTAATCGGTTCATCCGCGTGGTAAGTGCTGTGATTGGGCGTGACTGTTGGCGTCTGGGCGACCGCGAGAGGCAACGTCAGGGCAACGAGCGCCAGACCGACGACGCGGGCGACACAGAGTTGCTTTCCCTTGCCGCAAACGGCAAGGCCGCGGAGGAGGGGAACTCGATTCATGTGTTGACGACTTTGGGGGACGGTGTTCGATCTGCGTGATTATCTCCAGAGAAAAAACGGCAAAAAAAAGGGGGCAGCTTGACCGCCCCACTCATCAAGCAGTCGCGCTTTGCTCGTGCGCGTGCCCGTTGTTGGAAGTTTCGGCCTTATCAACAAAAGCGAGGTTGAAGCCGACCCCGGTCCGGAAAGTAGCATGAACCGAGCCACTGTCCAGAACAGAAATAGGCCTGTTAACGGTCGAAATCCCTGATTTGGAAGATGGTCGGGACGGTGAGATTTGAACTCACGACCTTCTGAACCCCATTCAGACGCGCTACCAAGCTACGCTACGTCCCGCCCGTGCTTGTCTTGAGGATCAAGACATGGGGGAGAGTGTAGGGCGCGACGCGTCGAGTTCAATCTCTTTTTCAAACAAGGCGCGGGCGGCGGCGATGTCTTTGGCGATCTGCCGTTTCAGGGCGTCGAGGTTCGGGAACGCGCGTTCGTCCCGAAGACGGTTCGCGAGGACAAGTTCGAGATCGTGTCCGTAGAGATCGATCTGTCGATCCAGGAGATGGGCCTCGACACTCAGCACCTGGTTGGTCGAGTCGATTGTCGGGCGGCATCCGATGTTGACAACCGCGCGGGCCGTGTGGCCGGCCCAGAGGGCCCGTGCCGCGTAGACGCCCGCCGGCGGCAATGTCAGGCCGGCGACATCGAGATTTGCGGTCGGAAAACCGAGTCGGCGGGCGCGTCCGTCACCAACGACAACGCGTCCGCCCAGCGCGTAGGGCCGCCCCAACATGCGGTCGGCTCCGTGGAGGTCGCCGTGGCGGATGGCCTGGCGGATGCGGGTGCTGCTGACGGGGTGGCCGTCCTGAAGGCAGGGGGGCAGTCCGCGGGTGGCAAAACCGAAACGTCCCTCGAGTTGGTGGAGCAGGGCGATGGTGCCGGTGCGACGATACCCGAAGTGGAAGTGCTGGCCGATGTGAATGCTGGACAGGCGCCCGAAGCCTTGGACAAGCAGGGTGACGAACTCCTCGGCGGTCAAGCGGCTGAAGGCCGCATCGAATTCAACGACCCACGCGGCGTCGAGGGCCAGATGTTCGAGTGTCTTGAGGCGTTGTCCGAGGGTCTGGATGAGGCGGGGCGCGCGTTCGGGGTCGACGATGGCAAGCGGATGGCGATCGAACGTGACAGCGACGGCCGATGCGCCGAGTGTTTCTGCGTATTGCTTGAGGTCCTGGAGGATGGACTGGTGGCCGAGGTGGACGCCGTCGAACACACCGATGGCGACGCAGACCGGCTTTGCGGGGGCGACGAGTTCGGCGGGTTGGCGGGCGACTTTCACGCGAGGGCTCTCATCCCGAGGCGGTGAGTTTGAGGAGCGGGATGACGCGCTTTTGGAATTCGGCGGGCGACAGGGCCAAAGCCGCATCCAAGGGCATGGCATCAGCCGCGGAGAAACGTCCGGAGTCCGTGCGGCGCAGGGCGGCGAGGTGGGCGCCGCATCCGATCTTTTGTCCGAGGTCGTGGGCGAGGCTGCGGACGTAGGTGCCTTTGGTGCAGGCGATGCGGAAGGCGCCGCAGGGTTCCTGGTAGGCACTGAAGCGGAAGCTGTAGATATGAATCAGGCGCGGCTTGCGCTCGACCTCGATGCCTTTGCGCGCGAGCTTGTAGAGGGGGACCCCGGCGACCTTGGCTGCGGAGACCATGGGCGGCGTCTGCATGAGGTCCCCCACGAAGGCATCCGCCTCGGCATTGAGTTCATCGAGTGTGAGGGGCGGGACGGGCAAGGAGGCGGTGAGTTCGCCGTCGGCATCGTAGGTGTTGGTGGTTTCGCCGAACTTGATCGTGCCGGCGTAGACCTTGTCCGAGCCCATGAGGCGCTCGGAGAGCCGTGTGCCGCGGCCCAGGAGGATGACGAGCAGGCCGGTGGCATTGGGGTCGAGGGTGCCGGCATGGCCGACCTTCTTGATCTGGAAGCGCCGGCGCACGCGGTCCACCACATCGTGCGAGGTGATGCCGGGCGGTTTGTCGATCAGAACCGCGCCGTCGAAAGGGTCGATTTCCTGGAGCATAGGTCAGCGATCGGGTTGAAGGGCCTGTTTGATGGAGGCCAGGACGCGTCGTTGGACTGTGGCCGGGCGTCCCCGGATGCGGGCGCCGGCGGCCGCCGTGTGGCCGCCGCCGCCGAGGCGGGTGGCGATTCGGTTGACGTCGACATCGGGTTTCTTGGACCGGAGGCTGACGCGGATCAGGTCAGGTTCCATCTGCTCGAACGCGCAAGCGACGACCACGGGCTCGATGGCGCGGATGTGATCGATCAGACCCTCGGCATCCGAGCGGTCGGCGCCGGTCTGCACGAAGTCGGACGGCTTGAGCCAGAAATAGGCGATCTGGTTGTTCAGGACGAGGCGGAAGTGGTTGTAGACATGGCGCAGGAGCCGGGCGCGCGAAAGCGGGTAAGACTGGTAGACCTCGCGGCAGATGGCGGCGAGATTGGCGCCGCGTTTGACCAGCGCGCCGGCGACGGTGAAAGTGGCCGGCCGCGTCGACGGGTACTGGAATGAGCCGGTGTCGGTCGAGACCGCGGTGAAGAGGCAATCGGCGATGGGCGGCGTGACGGGCCAGGAGGCGCAGCGCAGGAGGCGGAAGAGGAGTTCGCCGGTCGAGGGCGCGCGGGCGCCCACCCAGTTGATGTCGCCGAAACGCGTGTTGCTGGTGTGATGGTCGATGTTGATCAGGCAGGCCCGGCTCCGGACGCAATCGCCCACCCGGCCCAGGCGTTCGTAGTTGGCGGCATCGACGGCCACAACGCAATCGAACGACTTGCCCGGGCGCGGCGGTTGAAAGAGCTTGCCGGGATCGAGGAAAGCCAGCTTGTCGGGCAGCCTGTCCTCGTTCCAAACCGTGACATCCTTGCCCTGGTTTTGCAGGGCCATGGCAAGCGCCAACTGACACCCGACACAATCCCCATCCGGACGGACATGTCCGACGATGCAGAAGGTCCGGTGTTTTCGGAGGGCATCGAGAATGCGGTCCACCACGCGGGGTCTGGGCTTCATGGCGCGAACCAGATGGATGACAGAGGCATCGGCGCGGTGCGATTCGAGGGGAATGCCGCGGAGC
>DAOOQY010000449.1:3277-4440 GCA_035389025.1 Verrucomicrobiota bacterium | reverse complement strand
GGCAGCTACCGGGTTTCAGCCGACCGCAAGAAGATGGCGGTGGCCGCGCGCGGCACGTATGCGATCGTCGACCTGCCCTCGGGGAGGATCGAGACGAGGGAGAAGACGGTGGACTTGGGCGATGTCAAGGTCCGGCTCGATCGCAGGGCCGAATGGAACCAGATTTACGCCGAGTGCTGGCGCCAGATGCGCGATTTCGTCTATGACCCGAATCTGCACGGGGTGGACTGGCTGGGTATCCGGCGGCGCTACGAACCGCTCCTCGAGCATGTCCAGCACCGGGCTGATCTGACCTACGTGATCGGCGAAATGATTGGCGAACTCAACCTGGGCCACTGCTATGTCGGCGGGGGCGATTACCCGAAGCCCGAACGCATTGCGCAGGGCCTTCTGGGCGCCTCGATCGTCCGCCATCAGCCCTCCGGCTTCTACCAAGTCACCAACATCCTCCCCGGCCAGAACTGGGACGAGCAACTCCGGTCGCCGCTGACCGACATCGGCGTCAACGTCAAGAACGGCGACTATGTCGTGGCCATCGACGGCAAGCCGACCGATCAGATGACGGATTTCTACGCCGCCCTGGTGGGGAAGGCGGGCAAACAGGTCACCCTGCGCGTCAACGCCGAGCCCAAAGCCGAGGGCGCCCGGGATGAGGTGGTGATCCCGATTGCGGACGAGCATCCGCTCTACTACTTGAAATGGGTGTTCGGCAACATCGAACACGTCTCGAAGGCCACGGACGGCAAGGTGGGTTACGTGCACGTGCCCGACATGGGAGTGCCGGGGCTCAACGAGTTCGTGAAGTTCTACTATCCGCAACTCCACAAGGAGGCCCTGATCGTCGATTGCCGCGGCAACGGCGGCGGCAACGTGTCGCCCATGATCATCGAGCGGCTCCGGCGCGAGCCGGCGATGTGGACCATCGCCCGCAACGGCGCGGTCAATGTCGACCCCTCCGGCCAGGTGCTCGGCCCCAAGGTGCTGCTCATCGACCAGTTCTCGGCATCGGACGGCGACATCGTCGCCTACCGTTTCCGCAAGCACAAACTGGGGCCGATCATCGGCCAGCGGAGCTGGGGCGGGGTCGTCGGCATCCGCGGCTCGCTGCCTCTGCTCGATGGCGGCTCGCTCAACCGCCCCGAGTTCTCGCGGTTCGATCTCGA
>DAOOQY010000449.1:0-3177 GCA_035389025.1 Verrucomicrobiota bacterium | reverse complement strand
CGAGTCTCCTCCGCGAACCGGTTTCCGCCGCCGATCAAGTTCATCATCGGCAACGAGGCCTGCGAGCGGTTCAGCTACTATGGCATCCGCAGCATCCTGGCCCTCTACATCAGCACGGTGCTCTTCCAGCACCTGCCGGAGGGCCAGGCCCGCGACAACGCGGCCGGGATCATCCATCTCTTCATCTTCGCCAACTACTTCACCCCGCTGTTGGGCGGGATCATCAGCGACAAGTTCTGGGGCCGCTACAACACGATCCTGTACGTCTCGCTGGTCTACTGCCTGGGCAACCTCACCCTGGCCCTCACGGCCGGCAGCGTCGGGGGCCTGTATGTCGGCCTGTTCCTGATCGCCCTCGGCTCGGGCGGCATCAAGCCGTGCGTCTCCGCCTTCTGCGGCGACCAGTTCAAGCCCGATCAGGCCAGCCTGCTCCAGAAGGCCTACGGGCTCTTCTATTGGTCGATCAACTTCGGCTCGTTCTTCTCGTTCCTGGTCATTCCGTGGATCAAAGACTCGTTCGGGAAGAACCCCGATGGCAGCGTGCCGCTCGAGGCCTATCGCTGGGCGTTCGGCGTGCCGGGAATCCTCATGCTCCTGGCCACGCTGATCTTCTGGCTGGGGCGCAAGTATTATGTGCGCATCCCGCCATCGAGTGAGACGAAATCGGCGGGGTTCTTCCAGGTGTTCTGGCACGCGCTGGCCAGCCTGGGCTCGCGCCAGGCCGGCCAGACGTTCTGGGACGCGGCCCGCGCGAAGTTCTCGGCCCGCGAAGTCGACGCCGCCAGGTCGGTCGGCCCGATCCTGATGGTGTTCGCGCCTGTCACGATCTTCTGGGCGCTGTTTGACCAGACCACATCGACCTGGGTGATGCAAGGCGATCGCATGATCCCCTTCCCGGTGCTGGGCTCGTTCCAGGTCGGGGCCGAGCAAATGCAATCGATGAACCCGGCCTTTGTCATGCTGCTGGTGCCGCTGACGCTCTTCCTTTATCCGCGCATCGAGAAGTGGTTCGGCATTCGCGTTTCGCCGCTGCGCCGCATGGGCACGGGCATGTTCCTGGCCGGATTGTCCTACCTCGTCGTCGGCTTCATTCAGACGCAAATCGATGCCGGGGGGCGGTTGAGCGTGCTCTGGCAGACGCTCCCCTACCTGATCCTGACGACGGCCGAGGTGCTGATCTCGACCACCGGCCTCGAATTCGCCTTCACACAGGCGGCGGCTGAAATGAAAAGCACCATCATGAGCTTCTGGCTCCTGACGGTGGCGGTCGGCAACCTGTACGTCCCCCTGATCACCAAATTGCGCGGCGCGGTCATCGCCGGCACCGCGGCGGCCGGGGAAGGCGCGGCTGTCAACGCCGCGACCTTCTACCTGTACGCCGGGCTGACGCTCGCGGTGGCCCTTTTGTTCGTGTTCATCGCCACCCGCTACAAGGAACGTTCCCTCGAACTCACCAGCGCCTCGAAGTAGTCACGCCGGACATCCGACAGCGGTCGACGCGGTCGAAACTGCCGAACGCCCTCCCTACCATTCCGCCAGCGGCCTGGGCGGAACGTCCGGCGCGGTCGCCCCGCCGGGCCGGGCCACAATGACGATCGTCATGTCGCCGCTCGGCGGCGCCACGATCGTCGTAGCGACCATCGTGGCTCCTGGGTTGGGCGAATCCCACTCGTTGCGCGGCGTCTCGATGTCGACAGTCTTCCACGAGGCGCCGGCTGGCTTGAGAATCCGCAGTTCGAGTGATTTGCCGCGCTCAGCAAGTTGCAGCCGGTCGCTGCCGGTCTCGCCGGGCCGGGCGCGGGTCACCATGCCCCAGCGCACCTGGGCGCCGGGCTTCAACCCGCCCAACTCGTCCTGAACGACGACGCAACCCGCGGGCAGCAAAGCCACGCCACGCCGGGCTGCACCGACCTGGCCGGCGTAGGCCGAACTCATGTCGATCACCGAGTGGGCCCGCTCCGGGCGGTCGGAGAAGGCGACAACCTTGCCGAAGCCCTTGACGCTCTGGTTCTGCCCGTCAATGACCAGTGTGTTGTGGCTGGCATTGACCAGCCGGAAAACGGTCCAGCGCTCCGAGTTCTGGTCGCGACTCCAGAGGTTCATGCCGCGCGATTCGATCCGGTGATACCCCTCGGCGCCAAGATCGAGGGCCCAACGGATGCCGTCGGCGTCCAGCACGAAGGACCCCACATCCATGTGCCCGTGGTTCGCCGAGGGTGAGCCGCCCTTGAATCCCACGAAGACGGCCTGCGGCGAGCCCCACGCGCTGCGGTGAATGCAGATCGGCACCTCGCCGCCCGTATTCCAGTGCAGCGGCATCCGAATCTCGCTCATCGGCGCCGACTCGTTCATCCAGAGCAGCGCCAGCGGCAGGAGCCGTCCGCCACGCGACGGCTCTCGGCGCAGCAGATCGTACTCGTCCTTGAGCCAGTCGTTGCGGTCGAACCGATCCGCAAACCAGAACAACACCGGCTCCGGCCCCCGCCCGGAGCCGCCGTCGGCGTAGTTGAAGGTCAGACCGGACGGCCCGGTGACCATCGGCAGATAAGCCCCGGTGCGGCTGAATCCGGGCGCCTCGCACAGGCCGAAGTCGCTGCCCAGGACGCTCTCGAGACAGGCAATCAGCAGGACATTGAATCCGGCCCCGTAGCTCCAGTAGCCGGGCCCCTCGGGGTAGCTGCCTTCGGGCGCAAAGGCGTGCATCGAGTGGTGCACATTCCCGAGGGCGTTCAGGACGGTGCGGGCGGCGAGTTCGGGCTCGTCTTCGAGCACAGCCAGGGCGCCGCCGACCATGCCGGCATGGCAGACCTGGCCCCAGTTGTTGCTGGCCTTCACCCAGCCGCGATGCCCGGTCTCGAATGGCAACCGCAGCGCCTTCTCGACGATGGCCTGACGAATGGTCCGGCGCGAGTCTGCCGCAAGGGTGTCAAACAGCCAGTCGTACCCGACGGCCAGGCCGAGGGTCATCTCGGCGACATCGAGATAGTGCGCCGGGTTCCAATCGCTGAAAGCCGAGGCGGCCAGCATCTCCTTCTCCGCCCGCCCGGCAAAGTCCGCTCGACCCGTGATGTAATAGGCGGCGGCCAGGTGCAAAACCCGGCTGAGGCATGCGCGCGACTGACCGAGCAGCCGCCGCCCCTCGAGGGTGCGCGTCACGGGCGCCTGATCGAGAAGCCG
>DAOOQY010000448.1:0-4448 GCA_035389025.1 Verrucomicrobiota bacterium | reverse complement strand
CAAGGGCGTGATTTGGTCTGGGTCAAAGCGCCTCCTCCGTTCTTTACATTCCCCGTCCCGCATGGCGCGGGAGAAGCCGCGGCCAACCTGGAACCGGAGTCGGCGAGGATCTGTTTGGGGAAAGTGTCTGCGCCCTGTGCAGCCGGTGCGCCCGGATCTCGCAGCGCTTGAGGGGAAACTCGACTCGGTCCAGAAAATTCAGCGCCAGGGTTGCACGCTCGACATCACTTCGTATTGGGTATCGACTGGACAGGGAGGTCCGTGGCTGATGCCAGAGCAGATGCTTAAGCTCGGGAGATTGGGCATTTCCGTCTGGTGGGACGTCTATTAACCGGATAGACCTGACTCCACGGTCCTGGCCAACTTATCCCGATCTGCCTTCGCGGGGATTGTTGGCACCTGTGGCACAGAGCAACTTGGCAACCGCCAGGTTGAACTCGTCCTTGGACTTCGGAAGCCTGCCTTCGGCGCCAGTGTTGCGCACCGCCCGAGCAAAGCAACCGCGCATCTTCGACAGAGCCGCTTTGCGACGCTGGCCCGTCGAAATGCAAGCCAACCGCTTGTGGGCATTCGCCAGCAGGCTCAGCCGATTGCTCGTCTCTCCGAAGCAAAGCAGCCGCTCGATGCCTTCGATGGCCTCTTCGATAAGCTGGTATGGGCTGGCCTTGCTGTCGCCCCTGCGTTTGGATTGGCGTGCGCACTGGACAGCCCAACGGGTCTGATGCTCATACATCTGCTCGACCGACTGAAGGTCAAGGTGTGCGCCCTCGCAAACCAAAGCCCGCTGAATGCACTGCACAGCCTGCTCGAACCGACCAAGCTCGGCCGAGGCCGCTGCAAGCGCCGCGAGCACTTCCGCGGAATCGGCCCAATCGCGCAGGGCCACCTCGGCAAGTGTGTCGAGACGTTGGGTGAGGCGTGTGAAGTCATCGGCCGCGGCGTTGGCTGCCATCGCCGCGAGTTCCTCCAGCCGCACACAGACTTCGGTCGCGGCGTGAAACTTCTCCTGCGCCGGCTCCGCCGCCGCACCGTCGTTTTCGGTCGCCAGCCGGAACTCGGGGTCGCCGTAGCATTGATAGGCGCCCCAGGTATTGACGCCGGGATGACGCCGATACGCTTCGCGCCTGGCCTCGAGAACAGCGCGGCCAAAGGGAACGCCAGCCATCAGCTCGTCGTAGAATCTGCGCGCGAAGGTTCCCGCCGCCTGATCGTCCACCGCCCATCCGGCGGCCACCACCACCTTGACACCCATGCGGATGAATTGCGCGGCAAGATTCGCCGCCAGTTGATTCCAGGCGGGAAGATCGGCGGCTCGCGCTTCCGGGGTCGGGTCGACTCGCCCCAGGTGGCAACAGTTGATGAACACCAGATCCGGCACCCGCCGCATCTGATCGACGTCAGCCGGCGTCAGAACGATGCCCTTGCCGATGATCATCCCGCTGACGAGCTGCGGTCCTCCGGGCACAGGTTGCTTGCAGAGCGCGCACGACTCGATGCCGGCCCGCAGGGGGTACTGGTGCACGCCATGGCCGGCCAGATGGAGGATGCGGTAAGATTCCGCATGGAGGGCTTCTGCGATCGCGGGGGCGCGGTTCCGGATGCATTCGGTCACCTCGTAGCCATTGCGACGCAGCGAGTCGACGACCATATGCGCCTCGGCCTCCGCACCGGGCAGCGCCACCTCACCGGTCGCGTCCGGGTCCCCAATGACCAGCGCGCCCTTGCGGGTGGTGGGAACGACGTGCGGGCGGAACTCACGCGTCTCGAGTTGGCGAATCACTCCGGCCTGAACCGAGAGCGGCTCACGATCGGGGCTGATGCGGTCTTCGAGGAGTTCCCACGGATACGCTGCGGCCCCCTCGTCGAGCACCAGGACGACATCCTCCCGATTAGTCGCCTGTTCCTTCAGGTCGTTGGGCAGGAGTTGTTCGAACAGGGTTCTCGCGACCTGGTACCTCGCGCTCGTGTCACGCATGGCCTCCACGATGAAGGTGTCCACCAGCGCCCGCTGGATCGGCACCAACGACTGCTCGGCGCGGGCCCGCTGAGTCATCGCCACGAACTTCAGCGAGCCGTCGTTTTGGGAGGTGATCTGGAGCCGGTGCCACCAGCCGGCAGGTTCCTCGAATGCGGCCCGTCGCCGGCCACCGTCAAGCCGGCGCAGCTTGGTCTCGCACGTGAAATCCTCGTCCAAATCCCGGTCACGGGCCACGCCATCGAGTGCGCGCGCCGCCTCGATCGCACGGTCCTCGAACACCTCGACAAACTCGACCTCGTCAATCGTCATCCGTGCCAAAAGCTTACGCTCCTCGAGGATTCGGATTGCCCGCCGCACGCCGCGAAGCAAGGACAACACCGAATCCTGCACCGTGAGCGCCCCGGCACCGCTGCCCACAAGCAACGCGCTCAATCTCACCGAGACCGGAACACCGGTGTTGGCACTGCCCTGCTCGGCCTGCCGCTCGGCCAGGGCGAGCGCGTAACGGCGCACGGCCTGCGCGGTGGTCGCAAGGAGGGCGTTGGGAGTCAGCTTTCCGGCCCAGCCAAGCCCCATGACAACCGCGCCGGCGGGATGGCGCTGCCCTTCGGACCCCAATAGCACCTCCGCCGTCTGCAAGGGTCCAGGATAGAGATCGAGTGACTGGCGTGTTCGCAGCCGCCCGCCAAGCGCCCGGTCCAGATACGCCTCCGCGCTTACCAAGCCGTCGCCGATGTAATGGCCGACGAGGATCGGGTAGCGGGCATAGGCCAGGTCACCGTGTGCAATCGTCACCCTCGTCTTCGCCCGCTTCGCCCGGCTTCTGCGTCGTGGACGGCTTCCCGTCACCGCCAGGGCGAGCCCCTCATTGTCCGGATACAAGTCGACCCGATCAGGCTCCATGACAAAGGTGCTTTCGACACCGCGCTCGACCACGGGAGCTGTGGCCGCGAGTCGTGCCGTGGTCCCCGTTAGGAGTAGTTCGAGCAGGGCCGGGAAAGCGGGCTCATGGGCTGCCAAGTCGCCATGCGCCACGTCCCTCATGAACCAGGTCCGGACGTTGCGGGGCACACCAGTGCTCCAGGGCACGCGTCCGTCACCTGCAGCGCTGCCGTGAAAGCGCACCTCGGTCCGTTCACCGGCCCGCGTGACGACTTCGAGGGCCACCGGCGTCTCCGGCGCGCATCCGGCCACGTAGAGGATGCGATCGGACTGCGGCGGGTTTTGGTCGAGCCACGCGCGAGTCGCACGCGCCGCCTCGAGCGCCTGAGGCGGCGGCGCCACCCAACCGGCCTGGGGGCCGACCTGGGCGAGCAGGTTCGTCCAGAATGCCGGCGCGAAGAGATCGTGCTGCGGATCGGGAGGGAGCATCTCCAGCACGCCTGGAAAACCCGAAATGATCTGCAACAACTGCGACTGCGTTTGCGTGAAGTCCACCAGCGCAAGCAGGCGAACGGTCTTCTCCTGCGCGACGAGCAGACGCGGAATGGTATACGAGCCGCCGTTGGGTGTGCCGAGCATCACGAACCGGCCATCGGGATGCTGGGTCAGGCGCGCCCAGAGGTCGGGAAACAAGGCGAACATGGCGCGCGTCACAAGACCCCCCATCGAGTGGGCGAGGATTTGGACCGGCTGCCGCGTTCGGTGTTCCTGTTCGAGCGTGTCGGCCACGAGCGCCGCCAGCCGCTTCGCTTCGTCTCGGATGGATTTGCGCCAGTCGTACGGGAAAGCAATGACTTCATGCGTCCGGGCCAGATACCTCATGATGTCGCCATACACCGAGCCCATGAGCGCGTCGGGCGCAACGTTCGGGGCGTCGATGCCGAGCTTCCTCATGCCGCCAACCGCCAGGTCAAACGGATCCATCCAAATGCGGTCTCCGTTGACCTTCAGATGCGTTCCCATGATCCCCGGCACGATGATCACGACCGGACGCGGATGGCCCTCCCGGGGTGGCGCCGGCGGTGACGGCTCGCGCGGTGTGAGGTCAAGCGGCTGAAAGTCCTGCCGTCCATCCCCTGCCTGCGTAAGACCCGCGAGCAGGCGCGTCGCCGTCTTCGAATTGCGGAAATAGTGGAAGTGGCACACTTCCGGTCCTTGATCGAAGAAGAACCGGGCCGCGTCTTTCGATCGCCGCGCGCCGCCGAACATGGACGACGTGTCCACGACCAGGTCGTGGTCCCCGCCGTAGAAAAGATCGGGCATGAGCAGTTTCAGCCGGCCGAGCGCGCTGCGGTCTTCAATATCTCCGGCGATGACCGACAGGTCGGAGGACACTTCGAGATTCGGGCGGTTCAACACCTTCACCAGCGGCGACGCCGGCGTCATGGCCTCGAGCCCAGGCAACACCTCGGGCTTGGCCCGCTGTCTGGCCACCAGCAATAAGAGGTCACTGAGGAACTGATAGACGGGCGAAGCCTCCGAGCCGGAGATCAGGCCGACCAGATGCCGCAGGATTGAGAGCCAGGTG
>DAOOQY010000447.1:0-4448 GCA_035389025.1 Verrucomicrobiota bacterium | reverse complement strand
GCCGATGACGCCCACCACCCGACTTCAATTGCGGGAGCGGTGCATCTGGAAGTTGTTGGATGAGTGGAAGGCGGGTGTGTCCCCACCGCGCCACTGAGTCCGGGCTACCCAAACCGGCGGGCTGAGGACAGACCCGCCCTACCTGAATCGCGAGCGCCAGCAACGTTCTCATGTTCGGTCGCGTGAGTGCCGTGGGCAAATGCTCTCGCAGCGGCTCGCGCGAATGGTCAGTGAATCGACCTGGCCATCCCCAGATGTTCAGTCACCCCGGATTGCCGGCTTCAGCGTCCACGTTTGCAGTCGAGCCACCTCGAGAATCATTGGCGCGCGGAAGCCTGCCGGATGGATCACCCACCCGCCGAACAGGTCTGGCGTGTCCTTGGCCACGTGACTCGCCGGAAGGAGTTGGATCTGGCGGCCCAGCGGCACCGCCTCGGGCGAGCCTGATGCTCCCGCGTGACGCAATCGGTCGTAGGCGGAGGCGAGCGCATAGAGAAAGTCCGCCGGGGAAATCGCTTCGGCACCGATGAACACCCGCGCCGGCACCCGCCGCTCGGTTTCGAGAGAATTCTGCACATCCGCCAGTGCCGCCTGAAACGCTGGCCAAGCGATTTGCACCTCGGCCTTCGATGCTGGCGGCGGACCGTCCGGACCCAGGAGACCGGGCGCAGCGAGAGGAAGCCGGGGTTCTTTCCCGGCGTTCAAGCCGCTGACCGCTGACACCAGCACCTCGAATTGGTCCGCCACGGAAAACGCCTTGCGGCCGATCACTTGAAAATCAACGCCGCCTCGGTCCTGCTGCAAGATGCGCTTCGCCAGTTCGTCCAACTCATCGCGGGTGGCGCCGTCCTTGCGGACCAAATCGGGGTAAATGGTGGGCAGATCGCTGGCGGTGACGAAGCGCACGCCTGGCATCGAACGTAGGCGGTCTATGTATTGGCCAAAACGCCGGAACGCGGCATCGGTTTCTTCGGGTGTCCGTTGCGACGGCGCCTTCCATTCGGAACGCGGTGGGTTGCGGCCGCGGGCAAAGTTGACGCCGTCCCAGAACTGCCGGTGCACCCATTCGCACGGATGGTAGTAGATGCTGATGGCTCCGCCGCCCCCGTGTCGCAAACGCTCAGCAATCGCCACGAACTGCTGGGTGGCTGGCTCGACTGCGTCCGGGTTGAAGAGTTCCATGCGGGTGCAGTTGGGCCCCATGTCATAGACGTTAAGCACGCCGTCGAACCAGAACGGCTGATGATTCAGACCGATGTGCGACCCTTCATCCACGTAACACGGGACACCGCTCGGGGCGACGCCGATGGACTTCAGCCCGGCCACCGCCTGAGCTGCCCACGAAGAACCGGGCTGGCCGTAGCACGCCAGCGTCTCGACCTCGAAGATGCGGCGCACGTCGCTTGCCCCGGCGCGTTCGCGCCGCACGAAATCCTCCACGCCGTCCAGCAATCCGCATTCGGCGAGGTACTCCGAGGGCGTGGGGTGAACGGAGTGGAAATCGGTGTGGTAGGCGATGGCGTGGTGGCGCAGCGCTGCAATGACGTCGAGGCGTCCCCCGCGCTCGAGAGTGCGCGCCTTTTCGCCCACGACCTTGAACGTGGCGCGGATGCCGCGTTCGGTGAGCAATTCGGCCAGTCGCTTGGCGGAATCGTCGGAGGCGGGCAGCAGATAATCCTCCGTATCGAACCAAAGGATTACATCGATTCGTGGGGGAGGAGATTCTTCCGCGCCGCGAGCGACCAGAACTGCAGTGGTCAGCATAAGAGTCAAAAACAGGGATGGCTTGAAACGTGTGAAGATCACCCGCCCCTTATGCGCCGAAAGGAGAAGGAAATCCAGCTTGTAATACGGGTGGCGAACGGACTTGACGTGACCGGTGAAGAGGTCTGCGCGACGCAGTGACTTCTCGACTTGTCTCGGGACAGCCTTTCCGCAAGGGTTCGAGTTGATGAACAGCATCAGTGCCAGAGTTTTCGGGATCGTGATTGTGGCCTCGATCGGCGGTCTGCTTGACGATCTCCCCGCGGCGGAGGCTCCGCCGGCAGAACCATCGACTCATTTGTTCGATGCGCCTGACGCCCCGGCCGGTTCTCTCGCCGAGTCATGGCTCGCGCATCAGTCCGAGTGGTCCGGGTTGCCCGAAGACGACACGACGCATCAGTTCCGAGGCAGCCCCGTATTTCTGAACGACAAGATCGTGGCGGTGCTGGCGAAGGAATCCCCGCTCCTCGAAGTCTATTCGCGCCAGACTCAGAGGACAAAACTCTGCGCCCGGCTGCAACCGGTCTGCGAGGGTCACGCTGGCCTGAAACGAACCTCACTCACCATCAAGGAGAATTCCCGCGGAGCCGTGTCGTTCGCGGTGGGATTTGTCACGCCCGCCAACGAGCGCCGTCAAATCACCTACGAATTGAACGCCGGCCAGCCGTTCATCAAAACCACCGCCAGCGCCGGCGTGGAGAAACTGCGCGTGCAGGCCCCCTGCCGGTTCGCCATCATCCCCGACTTCTTCGGCGACGACATCGTGGTCGATGCCGCCACCATCCCGGTGTCCCAGGCCGAGCTGCCGAGTGAAAACTTCCTGCTCCACCTCGAGCACGGCGGCGAGGCGATTCTGATGACGGTGTCCGCGTCGCGCGAGAACGACGTCGCCGTCGCCCTGTCGGAGACGAAGCCGCGGGAGATTCTCTACTCGGACATCGATTACGGAAAGAAACCGCACATCTGGGTCGCACTCCTCGCGGACAAGGAAGTGTGGCACGAGCGGACAATCGAGCGGAGCGATGCGGGGAAAGTGATTCCCCTGGACTGGCAGATGCCCTTTCCCGCGCTCTGGCGGGTGGACTGGAGCAAGGCGGACAAGCTGAACGAGAGCTGGGAAATGCTGCTGCAGAATCCGGATGGCAAATTCGTGATACAAGACTGGTTCGGAAAGAAGGAATCCGAAGGCCAAAGCTTCGGTGAAGAATTTGGCGCGCGCGATTGGAACAAGCCGGATCGCCAGCGATGGAATCCGGTGCTGGGTTCCTTCAAGTTTCCATGTTGGGTGGACAATCATCAGCAGGGTTACCTGCAACCGCTCGATCCTCCCCAGAACCAGAGAGGCAGAGAATGGCCCGTCTTCGACGGCCCGGCCATCGTTTATCCGCTGGACCGATTGTCGGCGGCGCTCTTCCGGACGCCGCTGGAGAGATTCACCATCGTGGATCTGGTCCGCATGACCCTGGGTGTCGGGCCCTGCCAGTTCATCCTCGACCTGGAAGGGCAGAAGCGGAATTCCCGCGGTGTGGCCACCTGCTATGCGCGCGACGTCATCAATGCAATCTACAAGGAAGGCAGCCAACTGCGGCAGGAGCAGGTGATCGACGAGCACCTCGATAGATGCGTCGCGTTCATCCGGAACGTGCGCGAGCGCATTGACCTGTATGTGCAGTTCGGCCACGAAATGTCGGCTTACCTGGAAGAGCAGAAACGTCTCTACCCCAGCCAGGCCGGGTTCCTGGACGAGTGCCTGGCGCTCGCCAGGAAACTCGATCAATCGTTCGCCCAGGACCGGGAGAGAATCCACACCCCGGCCTACGCGCAGCAGAATGCGGACAGTTTTCGAACGAACCTGCTGCACTACGCCGGACCCAATGCCTTTAAGAAGTGTGAGGCGCAGATGGCGGTCTTCACGTCGATTGGTGGGGCCCAGGATGACCTGGTCGCGTCGTGCCGGATGATCGTCAAAGTCCTCCGTCAACGCGCCGGTCTCGCCCTGGCAACGGATCACGAGTTGAAGGACATCGCCACGGAGATTCGGAACCGCACCCAGACGATGCTGCGAAACCCGACCGCGTACGAAGCACCGCGGCATTGAGGCTGGGGTGAAGGGGGAGTGGGGCGAATGGAAGGTGGCCGGTCGGCCGCGATTCCAACCAGCTTGATTCGTCACCACGCCGCCACTTTTTCGCTGTTTTCGCTGTTTTCCCGAATGTGTTCCGCACAAACAACCCGCAACCCAAAACGCACCGATCAGCGTGCTCCGCGACGAGGGGTAGTGCCGCGGAGGGCCGGAGCGAAGCACACACGGTCGCGGCCCGGAGCGTGCGCCTGGGACCCCGTCGCGGGGCACGCTGACGCACCGCCACGCCGACCCCGACCGTATTGCCCGAATCACGCCGCCAGCCGGTTCGGGTATTCCCTGCGGGAGACAATGCGGTAGGGCACCACCGCATCCTGCAACACGAGTGGAGCTTTGGCCCGGATCGCTTGGGCGGCTGGAAGCATCGCTCCCACCGCGTGACGAATGAACGGCCCCATCTGCGGCCAAGTGATGCGATGCATCCCAATCGCGTTGATGCCCTCGGGAATTGCGACTGGGTGCGACCGGGCCACGAATTCACCGCCGTCGATGACGTCGGTCACCCGGTGGATCGTCAGGACAAGGTGCTTCCGACCATCTC
>DAOOQY010000446.1:0-4477 GCA_035389025.1 Verrucomicrobiota bacterium | reverse complement strand
CAAGGACACCGAGGACGTCTGGCACGACTTATTCGGCCGGAGCGGCAGAACGTATCGCGAGCCGAAGCTGGTTCTGTTCAGCGGTTCGGTCGAGTCTGCCTGCGGCTTTTCGTCATCCGCCACGGGTCCGTTCTATTGTCCCGGGGATGATCGGGTCTACATCGACCTGACGTTTCTCGAGGAACTGCAGCGGCGGCTTGGAGCGCACGGCGATTTCGCGATGGCCTACATCATTGCGCACGAGGTGGGGCACCATGTGCAGAACCAATGGGGGCTCACAAGCCAACTGCAGCAACTGCGCTCGGAGGTGAGCGATGTCGAGTACAATCGCCAGTTGGTCAAGCTCGAATTGCAGGCCGATTTCCTCGCTGGCATCTGGGCGCATCACGCCCAAAGAACCAAGGGAATCCTCGAAGACGGAGACGTCGAGGAAGCCGTGAACGCCGCCGCCGCCGTCGGCGACGATCGCATCCAAATGAAATCCCGGGGCTACGTCGTGCCGGACGCCTTCACCCACGGCACTTCCGAACAGCGCAAGAGTTGGTTTCTTAAAGGATTCCGGACTGGCGACCTGGCCCAAGGGCAGATCGATTTTCGCAACTCGGCCAGGTGAAGGCGGGCGCATCGTCCGGGCGCACGGTCCTCAGTCTTTCCGAACTCAACCAACCCAGACGATGAACCTGATCACAGTCTCCCTGGCGGTGTTCGGATGCGCATGGGCGCTGGCCGGGCCTGCGCCGGCTCCTTCCCCCAACTCGCTTTACGCGTGGTATCGGAGTGATGTGGGCCTCGAAGCCAACGCGTCGGCACAGGTCACTCTCTGGCGAAACCAGGCGACGACCGGCACGCCTGCCTCCCGCGACCTCGACCGCATCAGCGGCACGCCCGAATCGGTGTCCTGCAACACCGCGGACGGCGTGCGGCGCATTGTGCGGTGTGACGGCGGGGACGCGGTCTGGGGCGCCTCCGCGAACTTCGGCACCATCACATCGAGCCGCGCCCTGGTCGCCTATTGTCGTCTGACCGCGACGAATGACGGGTTTCTATTCGACGGCTCGGCCAACGCGCCGGGCCTCACGCGGGCCCAGGTGCGTGCTGGACACTGGCAGGTGGGACTTCAACCGAGCGGCGCCGGCGGCAACGCCGATCCCAACACGCTTGCCGCCGAGGTCAACGTCTGGCAGACGCATATCTTCGAGTTCGAGAAGCTTTCTGCAGCGACTCGGGTCAGGCATTCGATCGGCGGCGGAGAGAGCTTCCTCTACACAAACAACCTCACCAGCGGCCTTGGCGGGTTGATCCTCGGCAAGAACGTTGCCGCAACTCGAGGGCTGGCGGTCGATTTGGCCGAGGTGCTGGTTTATGACCGGGTGCTGACGGATGCCGAGCGGCTTGAGATGCCCGCGTACCTGTCGGCGAAATGGGGGGCGCCAGAGGATGTCCCGCCCGCGGCATGCACGGTCGCGCAGACAACCCGGGACGTGCCGCCCTTTGGGCTGCACGCACTGCTCGATGTCCAGGTGCGCGGCCCAGGCGTCGTAACCAATCTGGCATTCAACCTCGATGGGACGACCGACCTGGCGGACATCGCGTCGGTCGCCGTTTACTTCACCGGCGCCAGTCCCGAGTTCCGGCCTCTGGTTGCCTTTGCATCCATCGACAGTCCGCTCGACGGGGCGCTGTCCGTCGGGGGCAGCCAGGAGTTGAGCGCCGGGGTGAATCACTTCTGGATCGCCGTCGAGCCGCGGGCGGGGACGAAATGGGGTCGGGTGCTCGATGGCGCGTTGCTGAGCGTCGGGCTTGAAGATGGGATGCGTGTGCCCGAGGTCGGGTCGCCGCCGGAGTTTCTGACGGTTGGCAACGCCTTGTTCAGCACGGTGATCCGGCGGGCTGGGGATGACGGCGTGCACACCTACCGCATTCCTGGGCTGGCAACGACGACGCGCGGGACGCTCGTCGCAGTGTTTGATCTGCGCTGGGACAACGCCAACGACCTGCCGGCGAACGTCGACGTCGGGTGCATGCGAAGCACGGACAACGGGAGCACATGGCACTGGGCGA
Organism: Verrucomicrobiota bacterium; assembly: GCA_035389025.1. GTDB lineage: Bacteria > Verrucomicrobiota > Verrucomicrobiia > Limisphaerales > J093 > MWFF01. Next base: position 2,416 of record DAOOQY010000446.1, on the reverse strand, counting down.
CCAACACCAAGGCAATCCTCGATTACGACAAGGCGGTGGCCGGATCGAGCGGGAATGGCGTGGGCGATCCCGCGGTGTTGGTGGATCGCGAGACCGGCACGATTTGGGTGGCCGCGTTGTGGTCATTCGGCAACCGCGCCTATGTGGGATCGGGCGCCGGTCTGGGCACGAACCAAACCGGCCAGTACGTTCTCACGCGAAGCGACGACGATGGGCACACATGGTCGCCGCCGATCAACATCACGGCCCAGGCCAAGGCGAGCCCGAGCTGGGGCGTCTGTTTCCAGGGGCCGGGACACGGCATCCAACTGCGCGACGGGACACTGCTCTTCCCATCGCAGCATACGGACCCGGGCGGCGTCAATGCGCGTGCGTTTTTCATCTACAGCACGAATCATGGCGCCAGTTGGCTGACGAGTCCCGACGTGAATCGGACCATCCCGCCGCAGCTCAACGAGAACCAGATGGTCGAGCTCAACTCCGGCCAGATTATGGTCTCGTCGCGCGCGCCCAGCGGCGGCGGCGGCAAACGTGTCTGGGCCACCTACACCCGGGGCGCCACGCTGAGCGACGGGACGTGGTCGCCTCTCGCCTATGCGGTCGCCGATCCCGTGTGCCAGGCCAGCTTCATCCGCCATAGCTCGACCCTCGACGGAGCTCCGCGCGATCGCCTGCTCTTCGCCAACCCCGGTTCCGCATCGGCCCGGGTCGATATGACCGTGCGGATGTCGGAAGACGAAGGCAAGACGTGGACGGTGTCGCGGCGGATCGACACCCGGCCCGCGGCGTACTCGGATTTGGCCATTCTGGCGGATGGCACGGTCGGGTTGCTCTACGAAACCGGAAACGCGAACCCCTACGAGACGCTCACCTTCGTCCGATTCCATCTTGACTGGCTGACGCAGGCCGACCTCGACGGCGATGGCGATGGCATGAGCGATTACTACGAGGCGATCAATGGCTTGAATCATGGCGCCGACGACGCGGACGAGGACATGGACGGCGACGGCATGAGCAACGTGGATGAATTCGAGGCTGGAACGATGGCCAACGACGCGTCGTCCCTTCTCCGCATCGAGTACGTCTCGGTCGGTCCGGACGGACTGCGGCTTGTCTGGTCGAGCCTTCCCGGCGGGCTCTATGCGGTCGAGGGCGCGGCCGACCTTGCGGGAGGCTGGGCCCCTCAGGTTGGGGGAGAAGAAGTGCTTGCCCGCGGCTTTCGCGTGGCTCGCGTTCTGCCAGGCTCGTTGACCGGACATCGGTTCTTCCGGGTGTCGACCCCGAGGCGGCGCTGACCGATACGGAACGCAAAAAGGCCTTGCCTGTGCGCCGGCTTTGTGGTTAGTGGGCACCGCGTGCTTTTCCTATGCGGCTGAATGCCTGAATTCCTATGAAAACTGCGATCTGCACTGCCAGTCTGATTGTAGGCGCCGCGGCCTGTGCGGCGGATACCGGCACCATTGTCAACGAATGGTCGGGTGTTGCGGGTGATAAGGCCAATATGGCGGCATTTGCATTCCGGGCCGATGCCGGGATTTACCCGAACAGCGTGACGCCACTCGGGTCGCTTACTCCGGTTTTCCAATTGGACGCACTCACTCTCAGGCGTCCCAATGACGCCGTGACGCCGAACTTCGGCGGAGGCGCCCGTCAGACGACTGGTGCGGACACTCCCGTGTATCTGGACCTGTATTCGAGTTACGACGGCGCAGCATTCGGCGGTTATCTCGGCTCTTCGAGTTCGTCTGTGACGTGGAACAGCACCGTCGCCGACCAGCCTTACACATTCAGCTTCTCCGGCCTGACGCTCGATTCAAATCAAAAGTACTGGTTCGTCTTCTCGGAAGATGACGTCGATGGCGAGGTATCCAACTTCCGGTTCCTGGTCAATACCTCCGGCGACAACGCTGCGTCCGGACAAGGCAAGGGGTACTTGGTGGGCGATGCGGTCCAAGGGATCACGCAGGGCGGGGCGGGTCAGGATTGGGGAACGGCTTACACGGTTCAGTTCACGGCCATCCCCGAGCCCGGGGTCCTTTTGCTCGGGCTATTCGGTGGCATCGCCCTGCTCGGGACCCGATGCGGCCTGCGCCGCCGTTGAGCGGACGCAACGGGCCGGTTGTCTGCAACTTTTGCTGGCTTTCCCGTGTTGTTCGAGCAGTGTGGGACTCGGGCATGCCAAGCGAAATCGTCGCAACTGTAACATGAAGACTCTGATTCTCCTGGTGGGATGGTGCATTCTGTTCGTGCTGTGCTGGCCTGTGGCCCTGCTCGCCTTGGTCCTCTTTCCGATCGTCTGGCTCATCTCCCTGCCGCTGCGCCTCATCGGCATTACTCTGGACGCACTGTTTGCGTTCTTCCGGGCCCTGCTGTTCCTGCCCGCCCGAATTCTCGGATCGCCCAAGTGCGAATCGCG
>DAOOQY010000445.1:0-4482 GCA_035389025.1 Verrucomicrobiota bacterium | reverse complement strand
GAAGAGGCGATGATCGCCCACCTCGCCCCCAGGGGAGCCAACCAAACCGAAATCGCCGGACGCCGTGTCAGCCCCGACACCGTCCGCCGCTACGGCGAGTTCCTGGCCCACCTCGACAGAGACAGTGCCCGTGTCGCCGACCTTCCTGTGCGACTCGCAGCCCGGTTCGGCGACACGTTCTGGTTCTACCAGCGGTTCGGAGTGACCTTCGGCGCGATCCGACCCACTCACACCACAGCCCGCAAATGAACCTCCACCTGCACCCCAACACTTGCCGGATCGCGCTCGGTTGCCTCCTTGCCTCACTCCCCGTCGCCGCCGCCGCGGCGGACATGGCGGCGCCCCCCCCGCAGCGGATGCCACGCCTCGCGCCCGATTACACCGACATCGTCCTGCCCCCCAACATCGCTCCCATGAACTTCATCATCGAGGAGGATGGGGCTCGCTTTCGCACGCGCGTGTCCGGCCCCGCGGGCTCGCCGATCGAACTCGCAGGACGATCGCCGCGGGTGGCCATCCCCATCAGGCCCTGGAACGACCTCCTGCGCGCGAACGTCGGTCGCCACATCCTCATCGAAATCGCCGTCCTGAGCCGCGAGGGACAGTGGCTCGAATTCCAGGCCGTGACCAACCGCATCGCGCCCGATGAACTCGATGGCCACCTGGTCTACCGGCGTCTGCTGCCCCTCTACAATATCTACCGGACCATGGGCATCTATCAGCGCGATCTCGAAACGTTCAAGGAAACGCCCGTGCTCGAGAACACCCGCTTCGGACGCGGCTGCCTGAACTGCCACACCTTCCTCCAACACAGACCCGATCGCATGGCGCTCCACATCCGCAGCCAGGACAGCGGCAATCCCATGCTCCTCACCGCATCCAATCAGGTCGCCACGGTGGCCAAGACCTCCGGTTACATGTCCTGGCACCCCAGCGGACGTCTGCTCGCCGCCTCCGCGAACAAGCTCTCGCTCTTCTTCCATACCAAGGGAGAGACGCGCGACGTCTTCGACGCCGACTCCGACCTCGGTATCTACCGCGTCGACTCCAATACCGTCGTCTCGCCGCAGGCCATCGCCCGCCCGGATCGGCTCGAAACCTGGCCCTGCTGGGCGCCGGACGGACGCGCCCTCTACTTCTCGAGCGCTCCCAAGCTCGGCAACATGGACCGCCGACGCTTCCGCCAGGTGCGATACGACCTCATGCGCGTCGCTTACAACCTCGAACTCGATCGCTGGGGAGAACCGGAGACAATCGTCTCCGCCGAGGCAACCGGCCGAAGCGCCGTTCAACCGCGGGTCTCCCCTGACGGCCGGTTCCTGGTCTACGGGTTGTGCGCTTACGGCCACTTCCCAATCTACCAGCCTTCGAGCGATCTCCACCTGCTCGATCTCGCCACCCAGGAGCATCGGCGTCTCGACATCAACAGCAATGCCGCCGATTCCTGGCACTGCTGGTCCAGCAACAGCCGCTGGCTCGTCTTCAGCAGCAAACGCCTCGATGGGCTCTTCGCCCGCCCCTTCTTCACCCATGTCGATCCAGCGGGCCGCTTCTCGAAGCCTTTCCTCCTCCCGCAACGCGATCCCGCCTACTTCGATTCCTGCCTCGAGACTTTCAACGTGCCCGAGTTGATCCGAAGCCCAATCACTCTCTCCCCAGCCGACCTCGCCCGCGCCGCAACCCGACCCAACCGGCTGTTGAAGCCCGCCATCGAGCCCCCGGCCCAGGGCGGCACGCCAGCGCCCGTGCGCGAATACGAAGACGCTCACACCGAACAAAAAGAGCCCCCCACCTCGGGCACAACAGACTGAGGCGCCGGACGCCTCAACCGCTCGAGCCCCCGCCAGCCCGAACCTCTCCTCACGGCCCCCCAGACCCCGAGCCGCGCATCATCTGCCCGATGGCGTTCAGATGCTCCCGCGCCCTTTGATTCTGCGGATCGAACCGAAGCGCCTCCTCGAAATGCCGCCGGGCCTCCTCAATCAACCCCTCTTTGGCCAGCGCCACCCCCAAATTGATGTGCGCCAGCACATGGTTTGGACGCCACCGCAGCACCTCTTCAAACTCCTTGCGCGCTTCCGGAATCCGATTGCTCATCGCCAGTTCGACCCCCAGGAGGTAATGCGCCTCCCAGTACGACGGCTGCACCCGGATCGCTTTGCCCAGCGCCTCCATCGCCGCACCCCGCTTCTCCTGCGCCGCCAGAGCGTTGGCAAGATGAAGATAAACCGACGCATTCCCCGGTTGCCAACGCAGAGCCGACTCGTACTCGACAAGCGCCTCGTCCAACTTGCCCTGAGCGGCCAGCACGCGCCCCAACTCGAGATGCCCTTCCCCAGACCTCGGCTCGAGTTCGAGCCCCGTCCGCAAACTTGCCTCCGCGGCATTCCATTGCTCCTGTCGTCTCAAAAGACGGCCCGCGTGGACATAGGCCGCAAAATGATGCGGCAATAGGCCCTGAATCGCCCGCCATTGCGCACCCGCCTCCTCGTGCCGGCCCGTCGCTTCCAGAAATTCCGCATAGCCCTCGTAGAGCCGATGGTCCCGCGGCGCACGCAGCAATGCGTCGCGATACACCGCCTGAGCCTCCGCCGCGCGCTCCGGCGTCAGCCGGCTCTCGATCCCTTGCCACTCCTTCCGCCACAGATCGAGCTGGGCCTGGTGATTCGCCTGACGCGTGAACGGCGCCGCCTGCAGCCGGCGCAACACATCCTCGATCACCCCCGCCCGGTTCCATTCCGTCAGCCCCAACCGCCGCTCGCACGCCTCCTGCGATGCCCACTCCGCGACGCGCCCCCGCGTGATCGAGGAAGGAAGACTCTGCTCGATCGCCTCCGCCAACAGCCGCCCCAGACGGTAATTGCCCGCGAAGTTCAGGTGAACATGCTCGAAAAAAAACTCTGCCCCAGGCACGCCCGCCGCACCCTGCTCACCCAATGCCTCCTCGGCTCGAACCAACCGCACGTTCCCGCCCCGATGCCGCCCCGCGGCCTCGCAAATCAGTCCGTTGATCGCCGAGTCGGCTCGGAAAGGAAGCGCGTCGAAGTCGCGCGCGCGCCTGAACGCCTCCCCGGCCTCGACCGCATTCGTGCGACGCAAGAGGCAATGACCAAGGCGGAAATCAAGCTCGGCATATGTAGCGTCCAATCCCTTCGCGCGACGGTAGCTTGCCACGGCCGCCTCGAGGTCCCCATCGGCCTCATGCGTTGCCGCCGCCTGACACAGGGCCTCGAACTCAGCCTTGGCCGCAGGCGTGATCGAGGCCGCATGGACGGATGCGAACGGCGCGCAATCGCGCAAGTTGCTGGCCACCGTGCTCAAGACCACCGGGCACCCCGCTTTGCCTGCCAGGCGCAGGATGGCCTCCAGGTTTCGCGCAAAGTGCCTGTGCGCAATCTGCCGGCGCGGATCGTCCGGCGCCACCTGTTGCTCGGCAAACATCCCCATCCCGCCCCAGGGACTCGCTGACTTCTTCCCCCACTTCCGAATCAGCGATTCCATCGCCTGCCCGAGCCGGGTGCTCTTCAATGCCAGCGTCAGGCAAATGGACAGCCGCCCCGGAACCTGCCGTCCGAACACCGTCGCCGCGCCGAAAGGCCCCACCATCTCGTTGTTCCCCATGTAGATCACCCAGAGATCGCCCTGGTGACGGACGCATTCACGCGCAATGGGCAGGACCGCGTGCGAGTTGATCGCCGTCATCGCCACGCACACCACCTCGAACTCGGTCCCGGGAAATCGCTCCGACAGCAGCGCCTCGAGGTAACGGCCCATCCCGTAGGCTGGCCGAGGGTCTCCCAGAGCGGCCGATTCGCCGAACAGAAAGACCCGGTAGCTCCCGGCGCCCTTCTCGGCCGTCATCACAACCGGCGCCGGACTCCGGGCCAGTTCAGGAGCGAAGAACCGAAGGCCGAACTTGTCGTTCTCGACGAAGACGTCGCGTTCCTGAATGCGGGTTCTCTTGAAGAAACTTGTCGAATGGCCAAACCCGATCAGCCGTAATCCCCCTTCGACCAGCGCCAGCGCCAAGAGCGGCAACAGCGCCAACGCCGCCAACCGAAACAGCCAGCCTCGTCGACTGCCCGCCCGTCCGCCGCCCGTTGGCATGGCGCTCTTCGATCCGCGTCTATCACTCGCGACGCCGTGCGCTGCCCGTTGCCTGGAACTGGTCCGATGTTTCAATGCGCGCATACTACCAGCGGCGCGCATGTGGGAGAATCAAAATGAGGCCGGCCGGATGCAGGCGGGTCGGGCGCCACATGGGATGGACGGTCACCTTGCCACTCGCGGTCATTCCATTCGATGAGACCATGCGTGAGTTGAAGAGCAGAGGGGAGTTGAAGTTGGGGCGGGTGTTGCGGTTGCGGGTGAGGCATTTCAGCGACGGGGTGGTGCCGGGTCGAGGAACTACGTGAACGAGGTGTTCGTGGAGTTTCGGGACGGGTTCTGCTTGAATGGCCCGTGTCGTCGTGGCATTTCTGC
>DAOOQY010000444.1:0-4490 GCA_035389025.1 Verrucomicrobiota bacterium | reverse complement strand
CCCTCGAATGTCAGCCGCCCCGAAGGATCGAACGCAATGTAAGGCATCCGCATGACCTCGCTCTCGGCGGTTGGGAACGGGAACCAGGCGTAGGGCAGAACGCGATTCGTGACGACGACCGTGAGTTGGTTGGTCCAGGCAGAACCGAGATCGACGAACTTGTTGGTCGCGAAAAACATGCCGTCTGGCAGCAGTTTCCATCCTCCGCTCAGGTAACGGGGTGTCTCACGCCCGGGCTGGTCCCCCACGGTGCGCTTCGAGAACAAGGCGTAGGCGCGGTACTGGCCGGCGACCAGGTTGGTGAACTGGCGCAGGGCCTGATCGCGATTGCGGCCCGCCGACATCGCCTGCAACTCGGTAATGTGGCTTCCCGCGGTGGGCGGCACGAACACCATGTAAACCGTCCGCCTCGAACTGAGGGCCTGCTGGCGCGCCAGGTTCAGTTCATCCAGGATTTGGCGGCTCCCGGAGGCGAGTGTGTTGGCCTGAGTGAGGCTGCGGATGGCGGGCACGCTGCTGACCGCCAGCACCACGATGATGCCGATGACCACCAGCACCTCCATCAGGGTGAATGCCCCGGTCCTCAGACAGCGCGGCGTGCCGAATCGAGACTCGGGGGTCAGGGCGGTTAAGCCAGCCTGGCCGGGCGCAAGCCGCAGCGCTCGGCGGGGTGAATGGAACGGGTGCACCGGGGTATTGGATATGGTGCCGGCGATCATGCCAAGCCTCCTACTTCCAACTGCAGACATTGTCCTTGTTCTGCAGCAGATTGGCGCCTGCGCTGCTGTTGATCTTGCCGTCGGGTCCGAACGACCAGACCATGACGGACGTCTTGGCCTCGAACCGGTGCGGCGTGTTGTCGCCGGCGCTCGCCGCGGGCACGCGCCGCAGCCCGTTGTATCCGAGATCCTGGGTGCCTGATTGCGACTTGTCCTGCGACACGGCTTCGGTGCGGTAGAAGCCATCCCGACAACTGTTGTCGTAGTTCAGATCGAGCGTGATGATGAAGGGATTGCCCCACGGATCCCGCAGCACGCCGTCGGGACCGATCCCGCCCCCCTTCGAGATGCCCTGGTTGCCGCCTACAGGCGCCTTCTGATAATCGACGTCTTTGAAACCATCCAGAAAGTCCTGTTTCTGCGGGTTCATGCTCTGCGGCGGATTGGATTTCGCAGGGTTCCAATTGGCTGGCTGGGTCCCGTCGCGAAACCGGTCAATATCGCGCAGAATGGCGACGACATCGGAGTTGTTGCCCTGGTAATTGGCCCATTGGTTCTGGAGCAGCGGCAGCGCCTGTCCCCGCCGATCGACCAGCGCGGTCCCGCCGCTCGATGTGACGGTGCCGAACGTGAAGTCGGGGGAGTTGTCGTTCACCGAGTTTTGGGCCGGCTTGGGTGCGGGGAGGCGTCCATAGGTCGCATTGTACGAATTGATCGCGCCAATGATCACCTGGAGGTCCTTCTTGGCGGTCATGATCTGGGCCTTTTCCTTCGCCTTGCTGACGGCGGGCGTGATCATGGCAGCCAGAACGCCAATAATCGCGATGACCGTCAGCAGTTCGATCAGGGTGAACCCGAGGTCGTTCCAGCGGGTTTGGAGCATGTGCTTCTTCATAATCTGAGAGGACTGGTTTCTTGAGTAAGACTTCCAAGGGAAAACAAAGGCGGGCGGGCGCGCGCCCGTAACTCGAGGCACGGACCGGTGTCCGCGGCCATCGCGGCGCGTTCCCCGAATCGGGACCGACCAGGACGGCGCCGACCATCGGACGGCCAGTTTGAGCCGGCCTGCCGGGGGGATGTTGAGGCCGAGGATCATGTCGCGGTTACCAGTTGGCGATTGTCACGCGTTTGCCGCCGATGTATGCCTCTGCCCACAGATCGTAGGCCGCCACGTTGTTCGTCGGCTTGGTGCATACGTATCTCCACGGATTCGCAAACCGCTTGTCTGCCGACGCCGATGTGTTCACCCGCCCGGCCAGGGGAGCTGTCGCAGCCTCCTTTTTCGGCCACGGATACGGGATGACCAACAGTTCGACTGTGAGCGAGCCGGCCGATGACGTCAGCGGGATTTCCTGGTGCTGATTGGCCTTGAGCCCCGTCAGGAAGGTCTTCGGACGCTGCGGCGCCTCGGTCGAGTTCACGAACCCTTGCACGCCAAGCGCCGGCTGGAGTTGTGCCGACGGCAACCGCTGTTCGCGGTCGGCGGATCGATAATACATGCCTTGCTGTGAGGCGATGGCTCCGGTGAGTTCGTAGAAGAGCGGATTGAGCGCCGGATTCACGTTCACGCCATCGAGCGAGTTGTCCGGGGGATACTGGTTGAAATCGGTCCGGTAACTCTCGATGGCCGCCCCCAGTTGGTCCCTCTGCGCCCGGATGGTCGATTCCTTCGCCTTCCGACTCGCCACCCCCGCAAGGCCAGCGCCGATGGCGGCAAGCACTCCGATGATGGAAATGACCGTCAGCAACTCGATCAGGGTAAACGCCACAGCCCCGTTTCGGGGGGCGCCACTCGCCGCCGCGGACTCATCCGGTTTCCGGGAGATTGGACGATTGAGACTGTTCATTTCATTGTCCTGGTCGCGGTGGGCCTCTTTAGCGCCCCCGCAGTTCACGTTCCATCCGCTCGCTCAACCACTGCTTGATCATGCTTTGATAGTTCAAGTACCGTTCCCGCGCCATCCGCTTGATCCGCCCCAGCATCCGCGGGTCCATCCGCAGCGTGATCGTGACCGATTCCGCGCTCTCCGCGCTCGACGCTACGGCGCTTTCCATCAAGCGCAACTCGACGCGCGTGTCGGCCCAAAATGCCGCCTCAGCCTCTTCGCTGTCGAACAGCGGCACCTCTTCCCAAGTGCTGATGGTGTTCACAAGCGCATTCGTACTGTGCCCACACTCATCGGCCTGCCGGTCATGCCTGCAATTCCTAGGCCAACGTCTGGTTCACTTTCCTCTGATAAAAGAACTGTTCCTCGTCAGTGAACGGACGCGCGTAGAGCACCCGGACCACCCGCCCGTTTGTCCGATACAAACTCATGATTCCGGTCCCGGAGGCCGACTTGCCGAGGTTAAAGAACCGCGCCTGAACCGAGAAACGGGGTGAATCAGGCATCAATCTCACGGCAAATGGGTCCTCGAACGATTCTTCAATATCCCGAAGCGTCAAAGATCTGTCGCATTCAAAGGGCGGATTGTTCCAGTCAAACTCCATTTAACGGTCTCACGTAAAGCAATCGCCCATGCATTGTGTTTACAATGTATTTACGCCAGCCTCGGTCAATCTGTCAACAAAGATTTTTGTTGGAGTGCCACTTTTCAGGAGTTAGAAGTCGTCCCTGTGAACACCAACCTATCGCGCCGCGCCTTCTTGCGCTCCGCCTCGACCGTTGCTGGGGCTTTGGCGGCGTCTCAGATTGTGCCGGCCCGCCTGTTTGGGGCCAATTCCCCGAGCAACCAGGTCACGATCGGCTTCATCGGCACCGGGGACCACGGCACGGGTTGGAACCTCCGTCGTTACCTTACCCTCGACGAGGCGCGGGTGGTGATGGTGTGCGACGTCGACAGGGCGCGGATGGAGCGGGCCAAGGGTATTGTGGACGAGCAGTATCGGAACAGCGACTGTGCGATGGCTGGCGATTTTCGCAACGTGCTTGACCGCAAAGATATAGATGCTGTCATGATCTCGACTCCGGATCATTGGCACACTTTGATCAGTGTCATGGCCCTCCGTGCCGGAAAGGATGTCCAGTGCGAGAAACCCACCTTGAGCATCGATGAGGGCAAAGTTCTGATACGGGAAGTGCGGAAGCGCGGCAAGGTGTTCCAAACCAGCACCGAAGACCGGTCCATACCTGTTTATCACAGGATGGCTGAACTGGTCCGGAACGGACGGATCGGCAAGCTCGAGAGGATCGAGGTCATTCTGCCCAAGCAGCCGGAAGGTGCCGGCGATCCGACTCCTCAGCCGGTGCCGCCCGGCCTGGATTGGGACATGTGGCTGGGTCCTGCGCCCTTTGCTCCCTACACAAAGGACCGCGTCCACTTCAACTTCCGTTGGATCGAGGATTACTCGGGCGGGATCATCTGTGATTGGGGGACGCACTTGTTCGACACGGCGCAATGGGCGAACGACACCGAGCGGAGCGGGCCGATCGAGATCGAGGGAACTGGAACATATTGGTCTGGTGGTCTTTACAATACAGTGAAGGAGTACGACGTCACATTCCGGTACGCCAATCGAGTGGTGATGACGTGTCGACCCGGCAACCCGAGCATCAGGTTCATCGGCGCCGACGGCTGGGTGGGTAACACCGGATGGCGCGGCGAGCTCGAGGCCAGTTCGGACGCGATCAGGAACGCCCGGATCGGCAACGACGAAATCCGCCTCTACACCAACCCCGAGGGCGAGCACCACGACTTCCTCAAGTGCGTGAAGACGCGCAAGGACCCCTATTTCCCGGTCGACGTCGGGCACCGCGTAGCGAGCGTGTG
>DAOOQY010000443.1:0-4521 GCA_035389025.1 Verrucomicrobiota bacterium | reverse complement strand
ATACCAAAGCGGTGCTGAAGCACACGCACTCTCCCGCGGCCGCGGGACTTCGCGCTACCGCGCACGTTCGTGCCCGCGCAGCTTCGGTCCAAGATCCGCATCTCAGCCGCCCTAAGGTTGACGCGCATGCGCATCGCGGGACGGCTCCAGAACGGTGCTGTGGTTCGCATGCGCATTCAACCGTTGAAGGTCAGCGCCTGCCATGAACCGTGCGTGTTTTGCCGCGCGCACAGCCCGTCGCCGGTCACGAGTAGGACACTGGAGATAAGTTGTTACGGTAAAGTTACACGCCGAACACATAGGACTGATTTAAAGATCTATTGTAAAATGTCTTATGAATCAAAATAATATCCGAACAACTTCACTGTTCTACTGTCCTTTATACTGCAAAGTGAAATTCAAACCTCAGCATGCATCAAGTTCATGGATCAAGTTATGAAGAAGCACCTCCGTTTCCGCAGCGCCCTATTTATTGCGTGTGGTTTGGCGCTCACGATCGTCGGCACGTCCTTGGCTGGCGAACCACTTCAACCCTTGCCCGCAGCCAAAGACCTGCCCGGCGCGCTGCAGTTCCATGGCCACTACCGACACCGAAGCCGCGGCATCGACATCGAGCAACCGGGCGAGCTGTGGGTCAACAAGACGCCCGATGGACGCATTGTGGCCCTGGCCCGTCTCCCTTGGACAGGAACCAGCGAAATGGTCTCGGGCGACACCGAGAACCGCCCGCAAGCCTTCCGTGTCTGCAAGGCCCCTTTGGGCGACGCGCCGGGCTACGGCATCAACCTCGAATTTACCGAAGGGAAGGCGCGTTTGACTCGCCGCGGAGTGCGTGAAGACTGCGATCAGAAGGAACTCGCGGTCGCCGCAGGCGCCTGCTTCGATCCGAATTCAAGGCCCGATTCCTACTGCACCGCCAATGTGCTGCTTCGCCGACTTGCTCCCAAGGCACCGGGTGAAGCCAATGAGTTCCGTGTGTGCGACTGGGACAACACCGGCGAGGCCCTCGTCGACTACACCGTCAAGGTCAGGCTCTTGGGCAAGGAAAAGGTGGACGTGCCGGCCGGAAGCTTCGAGGCCAACCATATCGTGCTCACCCAAACATCCTCCGCCAACACCTGGTTCAAGAAACGAACAGGACACGTCACCGATTTCTGGATCCTCGACAATGGCGTCATCGTCCGCATTCTGCGCCATCGCGAGCCTTACGAATTGGTGCTTCTCGACTACGACGCACCGCGCAACTGACTCGGGCTCGAACAGGCGAAGAGGCCCTGTCTTGAGGCGGTCGCCGTCACCAGTCAGGGCCTTGTGGACCTCGGCCCTCCGAAACGGAAGACTGGCCCGGAAATCTCATGCAGGGGCGAGGGCACAGGTGTTCGGGCTGCGGCCGCTCGAATCGGATTGCCCCTGGTTCAGCGGAGGATGCGGCGGCGATTCTGGTGAGAGAACACGCGGTAGAGGACCCAGACGGCGCCGGCCAGGAAGCCGAACACGATCAGGCCGGCAATCCACTTGAACCAGAGGGCCTGCTGCTGCAGGCGCTCATTCTCGGCCCTCGCCTCCTGCTGGAAGACGGTCAACTCTCGCTCGACCACCTCGGCCAACGCCGTCTCGTCGATCAGCGCGACGGTGAACCATGGTCCCAGTTCGCCCGCCAGAATCGGCGGCAGCTTCTTCAGGTCTTCGGCCATCGCCCGCTTGAATCCGAGCGCCTGCCAGCCGGGGGCGGCTTCGCCATGAATCCAGAGCCGGCCCAAGCGCTGGTTGCGGGCCAGGATTTGCAGGCGCTGCCAGGCCGCGGACCGGACCGGATCGGCGAGTTGCTGGGAATAGAACGCTTCGCTGTGGACCAGCCCCTGGCCGCCGCAGGCGCGCAGCCCTATGGCTCCCGCAAGGACGCCGTCCGCCCGCAAGACGAGTTGAAACTCCGTCAGATGGCGTTCGAGATCGAGGGCGGGAAGCCGGTTGACATCCCAGAGCCCCTTCAACGTCGGCAGGTCATCGAGCGTGGCGCGGCGCACGGTGAAATCGCATGGATCCACGGGGGCCGAACCTACGCGTGGCGCGGTCAGGGGTAAAGCTTTATGGTGTTCGAGCCGTGACAAGAGCCTTCGAGTCTGGCAGAGATACGGATCATGCATTATTTCAGGTACGTGGATGGGCATCTTCACTGTGAGGGATTGCCGGTCGAGAGACTCGCGCGAAAGTACGGCACACCCCTCTATGTCTACTCGCAGAAGACGCTCGAAGACCATTACGGACGCCTCGATGCGGTGTTGGCCCCGCTGGACAACCTCATTTGCTACGCCGTCAAGGCGAACTCGAACCTCGCCGTCTTGAAGACCTTCGCCGACCTCGGATCGGGTTTCGACATCGTCAGCGCGGGCGAAATCGAGCGTGTCATAGCGGCGGGCGGCGATCCGGCCCGATGCGTCTTTGCCGGTGTCGGGAAGACGGAGGCCGAAATCGCCCTGGCCCTGCGCCGCGGAATCTACGCGTTCAACGTCGAGAGCGAGGCCGAGTTGGTGCGGATCGACCGGGTCGCGGCCCGGCTTAGGAAGCGGGCGCCCGTGGCCGTGCGCGTCAACCCGAATGTCGACGCCCATACCCATGCCAAGATCACCACCGGGACTTACGAGAACAAGTTCGGGATCGCTTTCGAGAGCGTTCTGCCGCTCTACCAGCGCGCCGCCCGGCTCAAGCATCTGCGGCTCCGGGGCATTCAGATGCACATCGGATCCCAACTGACCGAGGTGAAGCCGTTCGAGTCGGCGGTGCGCCGGGTCGCGCCTCTGGCCTCGACGCTGGCGGGGAAATACGGAATCGAGTTTTTCAGCATCGGCGGCGGGATTGGCATCGTCTACGAATCCGCTTTGGCGAGCGGCCAGCCCGGCTGGTGGGTGACGCCCGCGGCCAAAGGACTGCTCACCCCCGCCACGTACGCATCGAAGCTCGTCCCCCTGCTGCGTCCGCTGGGCCTGAAGATTCTGGTCGAGCCCGGCCGGTTCCTCGTCGGCAACGCGGGCATCCTTGTCACTCGCATCGAGTACGTGAAGAAGACAGGCGAGAAACGCTTTCTGATTGTCGACGCCGCCATGAACGACCTGGTGCGCCCGGCATTCTACGACGCGTATCACGAGATTCTCCCGCTCCGCTGCCGCTGCGGAGCGCAGGCCCTGTTCGACGTGGTGGGACCGATCTGCGAGTCGGGCGATTTTTTCTGCCGCGACCGGCTCTTGCCGACGGTGGACGAGGGCGAATACCTGGCGTTGTTCAGTGCCGGGGCCTACGGCGCGGTCATGGGCTCGAATTACAACAGCCGCCCGTTTCCCCCGGAGATTCTGGTCAGCGAGCGCCGGGCGGATTGCGTAAGGCGGCGTCAGCCTCTCGAACGCATCTGGGAAGGCGAGCGGGCCGCGTCCTGGCAGGTTCGGCCGGCCTCGGGCCGCCGGCCGCGCTGAACTCTCGTTGGCTCAACTCCGGCATTGAGCGGCAACGCACTCCCTGCTAAGCCAGAACCCGCCTGTGAGCAACATCGTCTACTTCGATCTTGAAACGCAGAAGTCCGCCGAGGAGGTCGGCGGCTGGAACAAGATTCGCGACATGCGGATGAGCGTCGGTGTCACCTTCAGCACCACCCGTGGCACCTACCAAATCTACCCCGAATCGCGCGTCAACGACCTGATCGAGGAGTTGCGCCGGGCCGACTGTGTGGTCGGATTCAATATCCTGCGGTTCGATTACGAGGTCCTGGCCGGCCATTCTCCGTTCTTCGATCCATCCCAAATCCCCACGCTCGATATGCTGGTCGAGCTTCAGAAGACCCTGCCGCACCGGCTCTCACTCGATTCGATTGCCACGGCGACCTTGGGCGTGGAAAAGACGAGCGACGGCATGCAGGCCATCCGGTGGTTTCGGGAAGGCAAGCTCATCGAGATCGCCGAATACTGCTGCTACGACGTGAAAATCACCAGGCTCGTCCACGAATACGGACACACCCAGCACCACCTGGTCTTCAAGGACCGGTTCGGCAAAACCAAGAAAATCCCTGTCGCCTGGTGATCACGACGCCGTCCCGCCGCCTCGAACCGTGAGAGCCTGCGTCGACATCAAGCCTCCCGCTTCGCTTCAGGGGGTGCGGATTCGCGGCGGGCGGATTCGGGGTGTTTGCGGTGTTGCTCGACCGAGCAACTGTCCGACATTCAGGTGCGGAGGCCGAATCGCGGCAACACCCACCTCATCACCACAAACCACGCGGCAACCACGCCGATCAAGTAGAACACGTCCATAGCTCGTTTGGCCGTCAGACCCGCCCCGCGGGCTCCCTCAAGTCCTGACCGCCACGAGGCGGGAGACTCCGGAAGTCGCACCGGTGCCGCCTACAGTGTCTCAAAACGGACGAAATGCAACTTCCCCCGAATTCGGTTCAGCGCAGAGGCTTCAGAGAACTGGGGGTATGCCGTCTGTTTTATGGGGTTGTGAACGTCGCGCAGCCGAGAACTCGCTGATCAGCCGATG
>DAOOQY010000442.1:0-4533 GCA_035389025.1 Verrucomicrobiota bacterium | reverse complement strand
ACAGGTAGACCATGACCAGGCAGATGATGACGCAACCCAGGATCGCGCTGGCGAACCGCTGGGTGCCGGCGGCCATGCCGATGACCAGGCTGATCAGAATGTAGGTGGTATCGAGCGTGTCGCGCAGGATGTTGCGGAAGCGGACGATCGCGAAAACGGCCATCATCCCGAACGCGGTGACAAGGTTGTTGGCGAGCACCATCATCACCAGGCAGACAATGGGCGGCAGCAGGAGGAGCGCGTTGACGAAACTGCGCGAGTACGACAATCCGGTGTGCGTCAGCATGTAGACCCACGACACCACGTGCCCGCACGCCAAGGCAATCAGCAGACCCAACACCATGGCCTGCCAGTTGGTGGGGACCATCGCGGCGTCACCCTGGAAAAACCAGTCCAAGCTGCTTAAATTCATTGCCTATGATTCAATCCGACCTCTGAGAAACCCGGAACGGCCGCCCGTCAGGGCGCCTCCGGCCACGCCTTCGCCTGCCGGGGCCTCGTCAGACCCACCCCCGGCGCGGCACACCGACCTCTCGGCCTCCCGGCCACTGCCAATCCCGGTTTGGGATTGGGAGGCGCTGGTGCTGCGGCGTCCGTCCCGCCCATGAGCGACACGCTCTGAGCATACTTGGCCGCGCCGCACTGCCGCAAGTCAAACGTGCGCACCAGATTGATGCACCAGTCGGCGAGAGCATCCGTGAACTTCTTCCCCACCACGACCGCCCCGCTCCAGACCGACAGCGCTTCGCCCAGAACAGTCGGAATCCGCCTGGCCTCCTCGCGCGCAGCAGACCACACGATGCTGTGCACGGGGTACGCCCCGCCCGGACGCCCGACTCCGTGTTCGTCCAACTCGAGGAGCCCTCGCGCATACCTGCGGGTCTCGCGGGCCAAGGCCTCGGACACCAAAGACTTCCGCTCCTGCCACGCGCTCTGGATGCGTTTGCTTATCGGGAGAATCGCGCCGCATTCCGCTTCGCTGAAAAAGCCCCGAAGCCCCCACTGACCCGCCGTCAAGAGGGTGCGAAACTGCTCTCTTTCTCCCGAGTCCAAAAGAAAATATTTTAGCATGGAATGTGCCAGTCGCCGCCGAGACGTCGCGAACCCGGCAATGGCCACTGCACTCCGCATGAACCGGGAGGTGCTCTTCGCGGGATCAGTCCGCGCCATCTCGCTCCGTCAAGAGCAGGAATCAGCGCCGACTGATCCGCCTGCGTCGCGCAACGAACGCCGCCAGCCCACATGGCAGTCCTCCTGCGAGGTTTGACCGCCCTGTGCACCATCCGGGTGTGAAACATGCGGGCGAGAGCCTGCGCGGCGGGGTGGACAAACCGTCGGGATGTGTTAGTTTTTATGCACACCCAAAACCACCCAGACCAGGAGGCATCTCATGAGCGCGAGTCGCGTGTCTGACGCAAAGCAATCCCATTCGAAGACTCTCTTATTGACGTGGCCGGTCGCTGCCGGCCTGGCAGCCATCGGAATTGTCGGCGCGGCCTGGGGCGCAGGGACCGACTACGGCGAAATCCAGGCGCGCCCGGCCCCGGTCTACCGATGTCCGGGTCTGCCGTGCACGGAGCCCAACGTGTTCAACATCTCCGTGGCCGTGCACTTCGACGCCACGGCCACCCAGCTTGACACCATCCGGGACCTGATCAGGGACGGATCGGCCGTTTTGTTCGATGTGACGGACGGGCAGGCCGAGATTGGCGAGGCGTTCATCTACAACAACGCCTTCGGCACCGATGCCGATCTGCGGGTTTATCCCAGTTCGAGCCCGACCTGGTGGTATGCCAACACCGGGTCCTATCGGGTGGGCGGCAGCGCGCATGTCTCCTACAACTACATCAGCTCAGACTCTGACCCCGGCCCAAAACTCGCCCACGAACTCGTTCACCTCATTTTCGATGCGCGCGACGAATACGAGTCCCGGGCGGTCGACTGCGGCGACGTCCTGGGAGCTGCCGACTGCCCTGACGCCGCGGCCCAGACCGCGGGGGAAGGGTCGTGTCTCATGGACCACAATGGCACCGAGTTGTGCTGGGGACACGGCGATCCCAGCAACCTCACCGACATCTCGGGCGGCAACCATGACGCGACGCTGGTGACCGAGCAGTCGCGATGCCGATCGAATCGCTCCTGCTGGGAGCAGGTGGTCTGGTCGTGGCCCGATCACTTCACGATGCCGCCCGGCGCGCCCGATCCGGATGCCGGCGGGGCGGTCGTGGATCCGACGCATTTCGTGCTGGCCGATTCCACCGTGCGAGTGGTGCTCGTCCTGGACGAATCGGGCAGCATGAGCGTCGAGTCCCCTTCCCGCATGGAACGTCTCCAGGTGGCGGCCAAGGACTTCGTCACTCTCGCGGAGAACGGGACCGAGTTGGGGATTGTGTCGTTTTCGGACGACGCGGAGCCGGCCAGCGGGCATGCGAGCGTGTCGATTGCGGCCCTGGGGGCCGTGCGCACCACCTGGCACAATGCCATCGACGCCCTCAGCCCCGGCGAATGGACCAACATCGGCGACGGTTTGGACAAGGCCAGAGCCATGATCATGGCCGCGGGCGGCGTGACCGCCAACACGTTTATCGTGCTGATGACCGACGGCATCAACAACCGGCCGCAAGACGATCCCGCCGGTCACCTCAACGCCGCGTTGGCCGCACTGCTCACCGACGGCATTCCCGTGTACGTGACCTGCACCGGTGGCGACCTGGGCCTTTCGTCCCAGTGCTCCGAGATCGCGGCGGCAACCGGCGGCTTCTACGTCGACTCCGCCGATTCAGCCGATCTGCCGCAAGCCTTCACGGAGTTGCACGAGAGAATCTCGGGCCGGGAAGCCATCAACTCGATGTCCGGCTCGCTGATGAAGGAGCCCGAGCCGAAGACCGTCCTTGTCGAGGACGGTTCGGAGTCGGTGACCTTTGCCCTTGTGTGGGACGATGCGAAGGCGGGCGCCACGCTCACGGTCAAGGACCCCTTGGGCAACGAGTATGAGGCCCTCCCGATGCCCCAGGGCCGATACCTGCGTCGATTGAAACCCGCTGCCGGCGAGTGGCAGATGTTGGTGAAGGCCCGGCAGCCAATGGACAGCCGGTTCATCTCGCGCGCCTTTGTCCGGAACCAGATTCAGAGCCTGACCGCGGCGGTGCGCCACCCGCGCGTTTTGCCCGGGGAGGCTATTCATGTGTACGCCTACCCGCGGAGCCTCGGGGGGGCGATCACCCACCCCAAGGAAACCATCACGGCCCGCGTCCTCCTGCCCAACGGCGAACAGGATGGGCTCGAGTTGCGCGACGACGGCCAGGGCGGGGATGACCTGATGGAGGACGGCATCTTCACGGGCGTGTTCCGGAACACGAAGGTCAAGGGGCCCTACCGTTTCCATCTGCAGGCCGCCATCAACAAATGGTTCCAGTCCACCGATCGCTCGAAGTACGACGCCGCACTCATGAGTCCCGCCTTCACTCGCGAGGTCCGAATCTCGGCCGCCGTGGGCGAGCCGGACGACACACGGTTCCTGGCGATTGTGGATGTTACGGGATGCACGCTCAAAGGGGCTCTCGTCACGTTCTCGATTCCCGTGACGCCCGCAACGGCGGGGGTGCCCGGCAACTACAGCATCAAGGGCCTCGAGGTCGCGTCCGCCAAAGTCCTGGGTCCGACGCGTGTCCGGCTCGAGACCAGCCTGCAGCGGCCCAAGACCGAGTACACGTTGGTCGCGTCGAACGTCCGCGACACCGCGGGGAACAGGATCGACGTCCCGGGCAACGCGTTCACCTTCACCTCGAGCGAGGAGTGCGTAACGCTCGAATTCACCAGGATCGTGAGCAGGAGCGGCGCTGTCACGGTGGAGTGGACGGGCGGGGGCACGCTCCAGGTCGCCCCGAGCGTGTATGGCCCGTGGCAGGACGTGCCCAGAGCAAGCACGCCGCACAAGTTCGAGCCGGCAGCCAGCCAGCAGTTCATGCGGCTGCGCAAATAGACGCGGAGCGGCGACGGCTTTGTCGCAACGTCCCTTGGCCCGCCCCCAGTCCTTTTGGGGAGCCTGACCGTCCTCTGCACCGACGGTGCGCCCGATATGCGGTGCAGGGGACGAGCCGTCGCCCCTCGAGCCTTCTTCCCCTTCATGAATTGGCGCTCCCGCGCCCGCACGGTCTTTCCATTGACATTGTTGCTTGAGCAGTGGTTGGAGCGGCATCTGTGTGTTGGGGGGGGGTGCTTGCAGCGCCGGTGCAGATCGGCCATCCGTTCTTGACTTGGCGACAATCAAAGACGATTACAGCCTCGATCCTGCGCGTGAGACCAAAGGGATTCGCAGGCCGCGTGCCCCGACGCGGGGGTCTTCTGTCGCTCGAGAGAGCGGCGGTGAATCCATTCGAGAGAAAGGCCGAGTCGCTATGTTTTCACACGAGGCAGAGCAGGATGCGCGGACTGATCGGGTGTCGACAAGCCGGTGCCGGCTCGGCGGCGGGGAGGTGATCGGACGGTTTTGGGCTCTATCCATCGGCGTGATGATCGCGGCCGGCGGCGTGT
>DAOOQY010000441.1:0-4535 GCA_035389025.1 Verrucomicrobiota bacterium | reverse complement strand
CCGAGTTTCTCGAGAAGCGCTTCAATGCCCGCGCCCGGTGGGTGCTCTCGTGCGTCTCCCTGGTCATGTACGTGTTCACCAAGGTCAGCGTCACCGTGTACGCCGGAGCCATCGTCTTTCAGGCCCTGTTGCCGGACACCTTCGGCTCCCCCCAGAACGCCTTCTGGATCGGCGCCTTCTCCACGGTCATCATCACCGGCATCTACACGGTGTTCGGCGGCATGCGCGCCATCATGTACACGGCCACACCCCAAGCCGTCATCATCCTGCTCGGCTCGTTCATTATCACCGGCATTGGCCTGGCCAAACTGGGCGGCTGGGGCGAACTGGTGCGCCAGTGCAGGGAGAATGCCGACAACTTCGCCCTCTGGCGCCCGTTGTCCGATCCCGGTTTCCCCTGGCTCGGCATGCTGATCGCCTCACCCATCGTCGGCCTCTGGTAT
Organism: Verrucomicrobiota bacterium; assembly: GCA_035389025.1. Lineage (GTDB taxonomy): Bacteria > Verrucomicrobiota > Verrucomicrobiia > Limisphaerales > J093 > MWFF01. The sequence goes on along the minus strand of DAOOQY010000441.1, from coordinate 4,092 downwards.
TGGTGCACCGACCAGTACATCGTCCAGCGCACTCTGTCGGCGAAGGACCTGGCCACCGCCCGCCGCGGCGCCATGTTCGGCGGATTGCTCAAGGTCTGGCCAGTGCTGATCTTCCTGATCCCGGGCATGATTGGCTGGGCCATGCACCAGAAGGGCCTTATCCAACTCCCCATGAAGCTGGTCGACGGCACATCGACAGTCGACGGCGACCTGGTCTTCCCCACCCTGGTCAAACTGCTCCTCCCGATCGGCATCCGCGGACTGATCGTCGCCTGTCTGCTCGCGGCGCTGATGAGTTCGCTGGCCTCCCTCTTCAATTCGAGCGCCTCCTTGTTCACGGTCGATATCTACGAGAAGATTCGACCCGGCCAGTCGGAACGTCACCTCCTGACCGTCGGACGCATCGCCACGGCCGTCGTCGTGGGCTTGGGCATCGTCTGGATTCCCGTCATGGCCAAAGTCTCGCGAGGCGGCCTCTACCAATACCTCCAAAATGTCCAGAGTTACCTGGCCCCATCGATCACAGCCGTCTTCTTCCTCGGCCTGTTCTGGAAACGCATCAACGCAACAGGCGCCGTCTGGGCCCTCGTCGGCGGCTTCGTCCTCGGCATGGTCAAGCTGACCATCCAGACCTTCTTCGGCAAGGGCAAGATCGAGTCGCCCGCCTTTCTGGCCCAGATCGGCGACTACAACTACCTCTACGCAACCGGCCTGCTCTTCCTGGCCAGCGCGATCATTATGGTCGTCGCCTCCCTCCTGACCCCGCCGCCCCCGCCCGAAAAACTCAAAGGCCTGACCTACGGCTCCATCCACCAGGTGGCCGGGGACGAAATCAAGCGAAGCTGGGATACGGGCAACAAGGTCCTGGCCGCCGCCATCCTGCTCGCCGTGCTCTCGATGTACGTCTACTTCAGCCTCTGGCTGCGGTAGGAAGCCCGGAGAACCGCAAACGAGGGGCGCTCCGGCGGGCCGATGCCTCCCGAGCGCCAGCCCTTCGCCATTATGAAAACGCCCTCGAGGGCATGCACTCGAGGGCGCTGATTTGACGCTGACCCGACCTCCCCTTCAGGGGACCATTCAGCCAGAGCGCTTACTTCTTGGCCGCCTTCTCCTGATACTTCTTCAGGTTGGCGACAAAGTCGCTCTTCATCCCCTCATCGTCGCACAACTCGATCGCCTTCTTCTCGTGCTCGATGGCTTCGCTGACCTTGCCGGTCTCGAACAGCGCCCGAGCATAGGTGTCCACAACCGATGGGTCCTTGCCCTCCGTGGCGTCGTAGGCCGCCTTGGCAAGCTTCGATGCCAGCCCGAGGTCCCGTTGCTTGATCTTCTCGTCCGTCAACAGCGTCCAGGCAATCTGGTTGAGGATGCCCGGATTCTTGGTCTTCAGCCCGCCCAGTTTGGTGGCGGCCTCAGCCAGCTTATCCGCCTCCCCTTCGCTCTGCGCAAGTTGCATGTACTCCCGAAAAACCACAGAAGCCTGCAACTGCTCACGATACTCTCCAAACTCGAATCCCGCAGGCTTGAACGGCTCGGCCTTCTTCTCGAGTTCCGCCAGGGAAGCGTCGTCTTTGCCCGCCATGATCGCTTGACCATACTCGCGCATCGCCTCTGAGAAACGAATCTGGTTCCGGACCTCGCGCGGATCGAACTTTTCACCGGACACGATGCCGCCGATCTCGGTGTCGATGGCCACGAGCTTCTTCTCGAGTTCCTCGGCCCGGTCCTTCTTGCTGTCGTCAGCCGCCACTTCGTAATACTCTTCGAGCATCGCCTGGGCCTCGGCGCGTTTCTTGGCCTTGCTCATGTCGTACTTGCCATCGAGGATTTGCCGGATCGTCTCGTCCAATTCCGCCATCGGATGCCCCTGCCACACAATCCGCCCCTCCTTGTCGACCACGAATGCATGCGGAATCCCGTTGATCCCGAAGGCCTTCATGTACCCCGCCGATGTCTTCCGCTCTTTGTCGATCGCCACCACGTACTCCATCTTGTCCCCCTGCTTCTCGACAAACGGCTTCACCACCCCCGGCTTCTCGTCCGAAATGCCGATAAACACCACCCCGTCCGCCTTGTATTTCTTCTGCAGCTCCGTCAGATGCGGAATGCTCGTCCGACACGGCGGACACCACGTCGCCCAGAACTCGACGACAAAGACCTTCTTCCCCTTCCCAGCCGCCAGGTCGACCGGACCTCCCTTCACCCACTCCGCAATCTCGAGCGCGGGGGCGGGGTCGCCCAAGTTCGCGCTCGCCGCTTGACCGGTTGCGCCAGCCGACACACCAGCCGCCAGGGCGGCCGCCAATAAACAAAGTGATTTCATGTTTAAGATTTGCTCTGCGCGGCGGAACGTGCTGCATAAACCGCGCGCCGTCAACCGCGGCTTTGAATGATGTATCGCCCCCCCCGGGCCGGGAGAGTAATCTGTCCGCCGCATGAACCGCATCCGCCTGTTGCCCGAGCAGGTGGCGAACCAAATCGCCGCCGGCGAGGTCGTCGAACGCCCGGCCAGCGTGGTCAAGGAACTGGTCGAGAACGCCCTCGACGCCCAGGCCGAGCGCATCCAGGTCGAAGTCCAGGCCGGCGGGCGAAGCCTGATCCGAGTCACCGACGACGGCATCGGCATGAGCCGCGACGATGCCTTGCTCTGTTTCGATCGTCATGCGACGAGCAAAATCCGGCGCGCGGAGGATTTGGACGCGATTTCGACGATGGGGTTTCGCGGTGAGGCGCTCCCGAGCATTGCCAGCGTCAGCCGGCTGACCTTGACCACGCGCGAGCGAACCGTCGAGTCGATCGAGGCCACCCAAGTCCTCATTCATGGGGGCAAGATCATCGGCGTGCCCACGGCCAGCGGGCCGCCCGGCACCTCGGTCGAGGTGCGCAACCTCTTTTTCAACCTGCCCGCCCGGCGCAAGTTCTTGAAGAGCGAGGAGACGGAGAGGTCCCATATCCATCACTACCTCCTCCTGGCCGCCCTCGCGCATCCGGAGGTCGGTTTCACCTTCATCCATGATCAACGGCTGGTCTGGCAGTTGCCTCCAATCACGTCAGCCCAAACCGCGTCCGACCGCCACGCCGCCGTCCGCGAACGCTTGCGTGCCCTGTATGGCACCGAGTTGAACCTCGTCGCCGTCGAGGCCTCTGCTCCTCTCGCCCCGTCTGCACCGGACATCGACTCGGACACGGGTGCCGACAGCGAATCACAGGCAAACGACCGCGAGACCTCCTCCGCCATCCGCCTCTGGGGTTTCATCGGCGCCCCGGGAGTCTCCCGGGCAACACGCGAAGATGAACACCTGTTCGTGAACCGGCGCCCCGTTGACAATCGCACCCTCCATTACGCCCTGCTCGAAGGCTACCACACCAGCCTGATGAAAGGCCGTTACCCCGTCTGTTGCCTGTTCCTCGAAATCGAGCCCCGCCTGGTCGACGTCAACGTCCATCCCACCAAACGCGAGGTGAAGCTTCGAGACGAATGGATGGTCCGACGCTTTGTCACGAACTCCGTCCGCCAGGCACTGTTGGCCTATCACGCCCCCGCCGCACCTGGCCCCGTAACCCATCCCGATCAGACCGGCTCGAACGCCCACCCGACGGCCAACCCCCCGCTGGAACAGGGCTGGATCGACTATGGCGCGCCGCCACCAAACCCGCCCCCGCCAACGCCGTCCGCAGCGCCAACGCCCAGCCCCGCCCTTCCACCACCCACAGCGGCGCCCCCGTCAACCCCGGCAGCCAATGCCGCGCCCCCGGCGATGGCCGTTCCCTCGACTGGACAGGGCCTGGAATCGACACCGGATGTCGCTCGCCCGAATGCACCTTCTCCAACCGGGCCGCCCTTCGACGCGGCCCCGCCTGAGGCGCCGCCTCCGCCGTTGCTGAGTGTTCCCTTGCGTTTCGTTGGGGTCATCGGCCGCCTTTACGTCGTGCTGGAATCGGATCGGGGGCTCGTCCTGATGGATCAGCATGCCGCCCACGAGAGGGTCCTGTTCGAGCAAATGCTCGAACGCCTCGAACGCGGCAACGCACCCAGCCAGCGCCTGTTGCTGCCTGAGACCGTCGAACTGTCCCCACGCGACGCCGCGTTCC
>DAOOQY010000440.1:0-4536 GCA_035389025.1 Verrucomicrobiota bacterium | reverse complement strand
CAGTACGTGAACATCGACGATTGCTGGATGAACGCGTCCAAGAATACCGATCCGCTGCGGGTCGGGCCGCTGCGGGACGACCGGGGCAACATCGTGCCGAACAAGCATTTTCCGGACATGAAGGCCTTGAGCGATTACATCCACGGCAAAGGGCTCAAGGCGGGTCTTTACACATCACCCGGGCCGCTGACCTGCGCCGGGTTTGCCGCCAGCCACGAGCACGAGGCGCAGGATGCGCGGCAGTTTGCCGAGTGGGGTTTTGATTTTCTCAAGTACGACTGGTGTTCCTACGATGGCGTGGTCAAGGGCGATCACAGTCCGGACTCGCTCAAGCGGCCCTACCAGTTGATGGGTGACCTGCTCAAGCAGCAAAACCGCGACATCGTGTTCAACCTCTGCCAGTACGGCATGGGCAACGTTTGGGAATGGGGCGCCGAGGTTGGCGGGCATTGCTGGCGGACGGCCGGGGATTTGGGATTCGAGTTGGATCGCGTCTTCGAGGTGGCGCTCAAGAACGCCGAGTACCGCGCCCACTCGAAGCCCGGAAGCTGGAATGATCCGGACTACATCCAGATCGGGCTGATTGGCAATGCGCGCGGCATGGGCGAGCCGATCCCGTGTCCGCTCACGCCCAACGAGCAATATGCGTTCATGTCGCTTTGGTGTCTGATGGCGGCGCCGCTCTTTTACAGTGGCGACATGAACCACCTGGACGCGTTCACAGTCAATGTGCTCTGCAACCCCGAGGTGATCGAGATCGATCAGGATTCGCTCGGCGAGTGCGCCCGTGTGATCCCGAGCGGCGAGGACACGTTCCTGATGGTGAAAAACCTCGAAGATGGCGACAAAGCCGTTGGCCTCTTCAATCAAGGCGAGATGGAAACCACCGTGACGGCCCGGTGGTCCGATCTCGGCGTGAAGGGACGGCAGCCCGTGCGCGACCTGTGGCGCCAGGAGAATCTCGGACGGTTCCGCGACGCCTTTGCGGCGCGCGTGCCGGCGCGCGGCTGCGTGCTGGTGCGTTTGGACTGCGGACGTTGATTTTGCTTTCCATTTGTCACTGAGACGCAATCCTGGGTTGTTGCTCTGAGGACTGTTTATGGACATCAAACTGCCCAAGCTGGGCGAAGGGGCGGACTCGGGCGTTGTCGTGACTGTGTTCGTCAAGGAAGGCGACACAGTCGCCAAAGACCAACCCCTGCTCGAACTCGAAAACGAAAAGGCCGTCGCGTCGATTCCATCGCCGGCAGCCGGCACCGTCGCGCAGGTCTTCGTCAAGCCGGGCGACAAGCTCAGCGTCGGTCAGCGCATCCTCACGCTCGGCGGCGAGGGGGCTCCAGGCGCTTCGAAAAGCGTGGCCTCGGCCGCCGTGGCTTCCGCCGCGGGCGTCCGGTCCGAGCCGGCTCCGGCCAAGGCCGCCCCGCGACCGGCGGCGGCGGTCGAGCCTGAACCTGAGGGTGCCCAAGAACCCGGTGCGCCGGAGGATTCCGCTGATGACAAGCCGGCGGCGCCGCCCGCCGCCTCGCCCTCGATTCGGCGGTTGGCCAAGGAATTGGGCATCGATCTGACGCGAATCCGCGGCAGCCAGCGGGGGGGGCGGATTGTGATGGCGGATTTGCGCGCCTACATCGAGCGGCTGGTGAGGTTGGCCGCGCGCCCGGCTGCCGCCGCCGCTCAGCCGTCAAAACCGGCGGCCGAACCGATCGATTTCTCGAAATGGGGCCCCGTCACCACCAAGCCGCTGACGCCGCTGCGTCAGACGATCAGCCGCCGCATGGCGGAGAGTTGGGCGGCCGTCGCGCGCGTGACGCAATTCGACGAGGTGGATGTGACGCGGTTGCTGGCCCTGAGAAAGCAGCATCTGGCCGCTTACGAGGAGAGGGGCACGAAGCTGACCCTGACCGGGTTCATACTCAAGGCGCTGGCCGCGGTGCTGACGCGCCACCCGATTTTCAATGCCAGCCTCGATGCGACTGGCGAGAACCTGGTGTTCAAATCGTACTATCATATCGGCATCGCGGTCGATACCGACGCCGGCCTGCTTGTTCCCGTGATCCGGGATGCGGACAAGAAAACGCTGGTCGAACTCTCGCGCGATCTCGAGACCGTGGCCATGAAGGCGCGCGAGCGCAAAGTGACCCTGGACGATCTCAAGGGCGGCACGTTCACGTTGTCCAACCAGGGCGGGATTGGCGGGGCGCACTTCACGCCGATCATCAACCTGCCCGAGGTGGCCATCCTCGGAATCGGGCGCGGGGCGGTCAGGCCGGTCTGGATCAAGGATCACGTCGAGCCGCGGACGCTGGTGCCGCTGGCGGTGTCGTACGATCACCGGGTCATTGACGGCGGCAACGCCGCGCGGTTCATGGTCGATCTGGTCCAGACAATCGAGGGGATGGGTGAGGACGCGGTCAAACTCTAGCCCGCACGCGAGAACGGAGAGGAGCCTGTCATGGAGCGTATTCAAACTGAACTGGTCGTTGTCGGCGCCGGGCCGGGGGGGTACACGGCGGCGTTTTACGCGGCCGACCGCGGCAAGCAGGTCGTGCTGGTCGAGCGCGAGCACCGGTTGGGCGGCGTCTGCCTCAACTGCGGCTGCATCCCGTCGAAGGCCCTGCTGCATGCGGCGCACACGATCAGCCTGACTCGCGAATCGGCGCATCGCGGCATGACGTTTGCCCCGCCGCAGCTCGATCTGGGCAAGCTGCGCGCCTGGAAGGAATCGATCTTGCAGCGTCTGGGCAATGGGGTGAGCCAGTTGGCACAGAAACGCGGCGTGCGTGTGCTCGAGGGCAGGGGCTATTTCGAAGACTCGAACACCCTGCGCGTCGAGACCGAGAAGGGACAGCAGTTCGTGCAGTTCCAGAACGCCATTGTCGCCACCGGCTCGCAGCCGGCCATGCCCAAGGTGTTCGATTTGGGGAATCCGCGCATCATGACGTCGACCGACGCCCTGGAAGTCGAAGAGGTTCCGGCGCGTCTGCTGGTGATCGGCGGCGGCTACATCGGGATGGAACTGGGGACGGTGTACGCCGCGCTCGGCAGCGAGGTGATTGTTGTCGAGGCGCTCGACGCGATTCTCACAGGGGCCGATCCCGACCTGGCGCGCCCGGTGGCGGCGCGCGCCCGGCACAACTTCAAGGAGATTCGGGTCAAGGCCAAGGTGTCGAGCATGGCGACCAAAGGGGCTCAGATCAAAGTGGCGATCGAGTACCAGGGCCAGCAACTCGAAGAACTCTACGATCGTGTGCTTGTGGCGGTCGGACGGGTCCCCAACGGCGACGATCTCGGACTCGAGAACACCAGGGCGACGTGCGACGAGAAGGGGTTCATTGTCGTCGATAGAGATCAGAAGACTGAAGATTCGGCGATCTACGCGATTGGCGACATTGCCGGCGGGGTCTTGCTGGCGCACAAGGCCTCACGCGAGGCCCGCATTGCCGTCGAGGCGATCCTGGGCGAGAGCGAGACGATGCCCGAGTTTGTGATTCCGGCCGTGGTGTTCACCGATCCCGAGCTGGCCTGGTGCGGCTTGACCGAAGCCGAGGCGCAGCAGAAAGGCATCCCCGTCGAGGTGGCCAAGTTCCCCTGGGCGGCCTCGGGCCGAGCCCTGACATTCGACCGGCCCGATGGCATGACCAAGCTGATCATCGATCCGGAGACGGAACGTGTGCTGGGCGTGGGGATCGTGGGGCATGGCGCCGGGGAACTGATTGCCGAGGGCGTCCTGGCGATCGAGATGGGCGCCACCGCGCGCGACCTCGCCCTGGCCGTGCACCCGCATCCGACGCTGTCCGAAACGATGATGGAGTGCGCCGAGGTGTTCTACGGGCACGCCACTCACACGCTGGCACGCAAGCCGCGGTCGTGACTTATAGGAATTCGCTTTTTCGACGTGCTCGGAGTGTGCCTGGTCGGGTGTGGCCATTGAAGGTGAAACGCGGCAGAGTTTGGCCGAGGGGGACGGCGCGGGAATCGCCGATCCGGCTACCGCCGGTTGCCGTTGGGCTCGCTGGCCGTCCCGCGGCCGCGCATACGCGTCAACCTAATGCGATCTCCCGCGCTGTTCCTGGGAGCAGTGCCGTCGTGGTTGTCTAAGTCATTGGGCTGGAGTTTTTTTGTGGCAGTCGCCCATGTTCTGGTCGGCGTTGAGGTCGCGAAGCGTGTGGAGTGCGGCGGTTTACCGCCGCTTTTCGAGGACGCTTCTCTGTGCATTCCCATACCAAAGCGGTGCTGAAGCACACGCACTCCAAGCGCTCCGCACTACCGAACACGCTCGTGCCCGGGCAGCTTCCGTGCAAGGTCCGCATCTTAACCGGCCTTAGGTTGACGCGTATGCGCGGCCGCGGGATTCGAATACCACCCGTAGTAGCGGATTAGATGGTCCGCGGCATCCGGAATATGCTGGGTCACCTCGGCCAGAAAATCGAGCGGATCGAACACCCGGAAGTCTATCGCTCCCGCGGGGGCTGTCACGCCTGCTAACCCGCATATTTCACACCCCATCGGTGCCCAGGGCGGTCAGACCTCGCAGGA
>DAOOQY010000439.1:0-4537 GCA_035389025.1 Verrucomicrobiota bacterium | reverse complement strand
GCCTTCATGCCGATGTCGCGGCGGAACTGAGCACCTTCGAAACGAATCGTGTCGACGGCGGCGTAGGCGGCTGCGCGGGCCTTCTCAAGATTGGCCCCCAACGCCGTGACCCCCAGCACCCGCCCGCCGTTCGTGACCACCTGGTCCGCTGCGCGCGCAGTGCCGGCATGGAAGACCTTGATGTTCGGAAGGTGCCCCGCGGCGTCGAGCCCATGAATCGGCTTGTGCCTGAGATAGCTGCCCGGGTAACCGCCCGACGCCATCACGACGCAGACCGCCGATTCGGGGCGCCAGGCGATGTCGATCCGATCGAGCGCGCCTGAAACACAGGCGTCGAGCACGTCCGCCAGATCACTCTCGAGGCGCATGAGGTAGACCTGGGTCTCCGGATCGCCAAACCGCGCGTTGAACTCGAGCACCTTGGGACCGTCCTGTGTCAGCATCAGCCCTGGATACAGAATTCCGCGATAATCGATCCCGTCCGCGGCGCAGCCCCGCAGCCAGGGATCGAGAATGGTCCGGCGAACCGAGGCCAGGTCGGCCTCGCTCAGAAAAGGGACGGGCGAGCATGTGCCCATGCCGCCGGTGTTCGGGCCCTGGTCGCCGTCGAGCGCCCGCTTGTGGTCCTGGGAGGTCGGGAAGAGCCTGGCCGTCTTTCCGTCGCACAGGGCATGGAGCGAGACCTCCGTTCCTTCGAGCAACTCCTGGATCACGATGCGGGCCCCGGCCGGGCCGAACGCCTTGTGCACGAGGATTTGCGCGATTGCCTGATCGGCTTGCTCCATGTTGCGGCAAATCAATACGCCTTTGCCAAGGGCCAAACCGTCCGCCTTGACAGCGCAGCGTCCCCCCAGGCCCGACGCGAACCGGGAGGCGGCCGCGAACTCGGTGAACGACCCCGCACGGGCGGTGGGAATGCCGTGACGTTCCATGAACTCCTGAGCAAAGACCTTTGAGGACTCGAACCGTGCGGCGGAACGGTTCGGCCCGAAAATGCGAAGACCGTTTTGCTCGAAGAGGTCAACGATTCCCGCCGCCAGCGGGTTGTCAGGGCCGACCACCGTCAGGTCGGGCCTGTTCTGCCGGGCAAACGCGAGCAGGAGATCGAGGTCCTCCGCCCCGATCCGGACGCACTCGACCAGGGTGTCGTTGGCGGCCAGGCGCTCGGCAGCGATGCCCGCATTGCCTGGGGCGCACCAGACCTGACGCGCGCGCGCGGACTGAGCGAGTTTCCAGACCAGGGCGTGTTCCCGTCCGCCGGAGCCAATCACAAGCAGCTTCATGCGGACCCAAGTGAAACAGCAAACAGCCCGCCACGAAAGCAATTCCGCGCTCGCCCGCATGGTTCACGGCGTTGTGACCGCCACGTAGCGGATGACTTCCACATGCGGACCACTGCGGGCCAGAGGTGCATTTCTCCGTTCCCAAGCCGCCGCCCGGTCCCGTATGCTGCCGGCCGGCAGCAGAACATCTGACACTATGAACACGTGGCGACGATTCGCGGACAACTACCACTTTTTCCCGTCGATCGATCTTGCGGTCGACCTCAGCCGGGTGGATTTCCCGCCCGGCTATCACGCCTCGATGGCGGACAAGCTTGCAGGGGCCTTCCAGGCGATGAAACGCCTCGAAGCGGGCAAGATCGCCAACCCGGACGAACAGCGCATGGTTGGCCATTACTGGCTGCGCGCGCCCGAGCTGGCGCCGAGAAAAGAGATCGACCCGGACACGGGGGCGAAACGCCCCTGCCGGATCGGGCTCGAGATCGAGGCCACATGCGCGGCGATCAAGGCTTTCGCGCGCGAAGTCCATGAAGGCCGCGTTGCCGGCGCAAGCGGCCCGTTCCGCAACCTGCTCCTCATCGGCATCGGCGGATCGGCGTTGGGACCCCAATTCGTGGCCCAGGCGCTGGGCCACCCGCTGACCGACCGGATGCGGTCGTTCTACTTCGACAATACCGACCCGGACGGCATGGACCGGGTGCTGGCGGCCATCGGCCCGGACCTCGGACGCACATTGTGCATCGTGATTTCGAAGGGGGGCCGCACGCGCGAGACGGAGAACGGCATGAAGGAAGCCAAAGCGGCTTACCAGAGCCGCGGGCTGAAGTTCGAGCCGCACGCGGTCGCCATCACCGTGCCGGGAAGCGAGCTTTCCGAGTTGGCCCGCCGCGAGGGCTGGCGCCGCCAGTTCCCGATCTGGGACTGGGTGGGCGGGCGGACAAGCGAGACCTCGGCCGTGGGCCTGCTCCCGGCCGCGCTTCAGGGCTTTGACATCGACGGCTTGCTGGCCGGGGCCCGGGCGTGCGACCAGGTCACGCGCATCGACAACTGGCGCCAGAACCCGGCCGCTCAGCTTGCCCTCGCCTGGCATGGGCTGGGCCGCGGCCGCGGGGAGAAGGACATGGTCGTGATCCCGTACAAGGATCGTCTCGATCTCTTTGCGCGCTACCTGCAGCAGTTGGTGATGGAATCGCTCGGCAAGGAGAAGGACCTCGATGGCGCGATCGTCAATCAAGGGCTCGCCGTTTACGGCAACAAGGGCTCGACCGACCAGCACGCGTACGTCCAACAACTGCGCGACGGTCTGCCCAACTTCTTCGTCGTGTTCATCGAAGTGCTCCGGGACCGTCGGGGCGAATCGATCACGATCGACGAGCGCGGCTCGACCAGCGGCGATTATCTGTCCGGCTTTCTGCTCGGCACCCGCAGCGCCCTCGATCAGGCCGCCATTCCGCGGCAATCTCTCACCCTCACCGTGGGCGAGGTCTCGCCCTTCAGCGTCGGTGTCCTCATCGCGCTCTTCGAGCGGGCTGTGGGCCTCTACGCGGAGTTGATACACATCAACGCCTACCACCAACCCGGCGTCCAGGCCGGCAAGATCGCAGCCGACAAGGTCCTCGAACTCCAACAGAGAGTCGTGGCCTATCTCGCCGGCGCGCCGGATCGCAAGCCCGCGCCCTCGACAGCCGTCGAGATTGCCCAGGCGTTGCCGCCGCCCTCAGACCCGAAGTTCGCCGGCCCGGCCGACCCGGAGACCGTCTTCAAGATTTGCGAGCATCTGGCGGCTAACCCCGGGCGCGGAGTGCGGCGCGTCGGCGTGCGGTTGCCCGCCAAAGCCCGCTTCGCCGCGGAATAGCCGGCATCGCCTGCCACCCTTTCTCTTGCCGCGCAGGGGCGAAAGGGCGTACGCTCGGCGCGCAGCTTGAGCGGGAACAGGATTTTGTGCTATGAGCAAACTTGTATTGGCCGGCGACATCGGAGGAACAAAGACGATTCTGCAACTCGTCCACGCCCAGACGCCCGCCCCGGGCCACCCCCGACTGTCGCTCGCCACGCTCGCCGAGGCGACGTATCCCAGTCAGGATTATCCCGACCTGGCGCCCATGGTGAAGAGGTTCCTCGACGAGTCGGAATCGGCATTGGACGGCCACGGCGAGGTCGAGCACGCCTGTTTCGGCATCGCGGGGCCCGTGGTCAACCAGGCCTCCCAATTGACGAATCTGAGTTGGTCTCTCTCGGCCGAGCGGCTGCAGCGCGACTTGCGCATCGGACGCGTCACCCTCCTCAACGATTTCAGCGCCATCGGCTATGGCCTCGCCGGACTCGATGACTCGGCCCTGCTCACCCTCCAGAAGGGCACGCCCGACCGCTCCGCCCCCATCGCCGTCATCGGCGCCGGCACGGGCCTGGGCGAGGGGTTCCTGGTCCCCGACGCCTCGGGACGGTATCGCACGTTCCCGTCCGAGGGAGGCCACACGGATTTTCCGCCCCGCTCGGCCCTCGAAGCGCAGTTGTTGGATCACCTGCGCGAGCACCTTGGGGTGCCGCAGGTCTCCGTGGAACGGGTTGTGTCAGGGCCCGGCATCGCCCTGATCTACCAGTTCCTCCGCAAACAACACCCCGAACAGGAAACGCCCGCGATGGCTCGAGTCCGAGAACAATCGCTGCGCGAGACCGATGGAGAGAACGGCACGGTGGACTTGTCGGCTGCGGTCTCCGAAGCGGCGTTGAGCGGCGGCGACGCGTTGTCCCGGCAGGCCATGCGCATGTTCGTCAGCGCCTATGGCGCCGAGGCGGGCAACCTCGCCCTCAAGCTCCTCTGCAAGGGAGGGCTCTTTGTCGCCGGCGGGGTCGCGCCGAAGATTCTGCCGCTCCTCCAGGACGGGACATTTCTCGAAGCATTCCTCAACAAGGGACGCATGAGGCCGCTCATGGAGGCGATCCCCGTCTCGGTCGTGCTCAATCCCAAGGTCGGCCTCATCGGCGCCGCCCTGTGCGCCGGTCAGGATTCTTAGCCGCTTTCAAACATCCACGGGCCGCTGTTGATGCCCGTCCTCGAAGCGCGCCAGAATCCGGTCGACATGTTGGGGCAGCAGGAACGTCGGTCCGCCCATCGCGGCCGCACCGCTGAAAATCAGCGCCGCCTTGTTGGCCATCATCACGGTGGCCAGCACCTCCGGCGCGGACGCGCCCAGGGCGACGATCCCGTGGTTCTGCAGCAGGATTAACCGCGGCGCCATCCCGTGCTCGCGGAC
>DAOOQY010000438.1:0-4573 GCA_035389025.1 Verrucomicrobiota bacterium | reverse complement strand
GGTTGTTGGCAGAGCATCCTCCACCTCCCCCGGAATGGATGCCGGACCACGGAGTGATCTTGGACGACTCAGCCACCGTCCTCAACGCACTCGCTGCCGCGCGAATTGCCGCGGGACTGGCGGCCCGGGCAAGGGCGCTTTGCTCTCAGGCCGCAGAGGGGGCACCGCCGAAACTGATGTATCATTACACGACGGCTGAGGAGTCATGCTTTGCCAATGGGTTGCGGAGGGAGACATCGGTTACAGACAAACTTTACAGCAACCCGTTCCAAGCTGGCCAGGAGTTGGGAATACCGGCTCCCAACAAGATCATCCCCATTCAAGACGTAGGCCAGTTCGTTCCAAACAAGCCGCCGATTGTGGAATGGACGCCGTTTCGTAGGGGCGGTGGCACGGACTTTATCAATCCTCAGCCAGTGCCGCCGTCGCAACTGTTGCCTGCCCAACCCATCGGCCCAAGGTGACGCTATGAATGAGGCTGGCTTTGATGCGTTGAGCGAGCACTTACGGGAAGTGCGACCGATTATTGACGACTTCTGCGCTCGGCACGGGTTTGCGTATATGCCCAGGGCGGCAATCGGACGATACCCACGAATCCGTATCGCAAGAGAGGGTTCAACCAAACTCTATTTTGACCTTCAAATGGAATTGGATGAAAAAGGCCAGCGGTTCGAGCAGTTCAGGCCCGACCTTCCGTACGCGTTGTGTGCAGGCGCTTCCATCGTGGAAGATGATGGGTCGAAATATGGGGTTCGTTTCCAGAAGGGCTTCATATGCTTTTCCGGGAGACCTTTTGAGCAGGTTGCCGCTGTTCTGCAAAGTGAAATGGAGAAGCACCTTCCCACACTGGAAGCATGGGACGCCCGTTACTTGAAAGAGAACGGCGAGAAGATTCAGCTTGGCACCTAAACGTAGAAAGCAAGAAAGCAATAGGGTTGCATTTAAACAGTTGACATTTCGCTCCTGAGCTTCCCGTCCAAGCGCGAGTAAACCGATAAACCGGTAAACCGGAGTCACATCTCTACAATCGACGATTGACGGGGTCGCAGAGCAGGAGGTCATCATGAGAACGGGTTCGGGCAGGTGTTCAAAGTGACCAACAGCTTCAACCAACTGAACCGCGTGACCCGCGGCGGGACGTTCACGGCGGCGGGGTTGGTGCAGAGCGCGACCAACGTGACGGTGACGGTCAACGGGAGCGGGGCGGCCGTGTACGCGGACAAGTCCTTCGCCCGATCCGGCATCACGCTGACCAGCGGGACCAACACGTTCACGGCGGTGGCGACGGACACGAACACACGCACGGCGACGAACATCGTGATGGCGTGGCTGCCGGCAACGAACAGCTTCACCTACGACCGGAACGGGAACCTGACCAGCGACGGACGGAGGGGGTTTGCGTATGACGACTTCGACCAGTTGACGAGCGTGACGGTGACCAACGCGTGGCGGAGCGAGTTCAAGTACGACGCGTTGGGGCGGCGCCGGGTACGCACGGAGAAGGTGTGGAAGAACAGCCAGTGGGTGACGGCCAGCGAAACGCGTTACGTGTACGACCACATGCTGGTGATCCAGGAACGCGACGCCCTGAATCTCCCGACCGCCACCTACACGCGGGGACTCGACCTCAGCGGTGGCCTGCAGCGGGCCGGCGGCATCGGCGGTCTGCTGGCCCTCACTCTGCACTCTTCACTCTCCACTCCTCACTTCTTCTACCACGCCGACGCGGGTGGGAACGTCACCGCCCTGACGGACGCCCGCCAGACCGTCGTCGCCCGCTATCGCTACGACCCGTTCGGCAACCTGCTGGGCCTGTCCGGGCCGATGGCCGAGGCCAACCTCTACCGGTTTTCGAGCAAGGAATGGCACGCCAACTCGGGGCTGTACTACTACGGGTATCGGTTCTACGAGCCCACTCTGCAAAGATGGCTGAATCGGGATCCTCTCGGGGAGGCGGGAGGGCTCAATCTTCACCGATTCCTGCAGAACTCCCCACTAAGTTGGTTTGATCCCTGGGGGCTGGCAGAAAGCGAGGATGATCCACTCGGCTTCCTGGACCTCCCGGAGCTGGGCGATTGTCCCGAGCACGTCACCGGCATGGAGAATGATTTCGCTGCTGGCGCGGCCCTGTTCAACAAGTGCCTGGACACGACCACCAGCATCCTTGCGGAAGTGGCGACCGCGCCTCTTGGTGGCCCTGGAAAGGGAACGGTGCTTCGGAAGGCACCGTGCGTAAAGAAGCCGGCCCTAAGCGTACTCTCGCGCCTGAGGTGCTTCCTAAAGAAGCTGTTCGGCCTGGGCGATGATGCCGCAAAGGCAGCACCGACGCCGACGCGCTTCATAAACGGGGTCAAAGTCACCGACAGAGCCACCGGAAATGTCTTGGAAGGGACGGTTGACCTCAAACCGACGCTGGACCGAATCAGTTCCGGGCAACCCTTCCCACACCGCAACGACGGCGGCATCTTCCAAAACCGCCCGTTGCCGGGCAGGACGACGCCGGAACTTCCGGCTCAGTCGCCAGGTTACTACAGGGAATACGTCCATCCGACGCCAGGCGTGAACGGCCCAGGCCCTCAACGAATCGTTGTTGGACAGGGAGGCGAGATGTATTACACGCCCGACCACTAGGGCACGTTCACCCCGATCAACCCGCGCTGAGGTATGGCTGCTTTCGATGCCTTCACATTCATTGAACCTGGCGCGACGCCGACTGAGGCCGATAGCCTCGTTGCCGTAGTTCCGCGAGGCATCGCCGACGCAAAGCAACTCCTGGAAGTGCTGTATCAACGGCTCAATCTTCCGGGCTATTTTGGCTTCAACTGGGACGCACTCTCCGATTGCCTGCGGGACTTCCACTGGGTCAAGCAGCGCAACGTCGTGCTAATTCATGAAGACCTACCGACGCTGACGAGCACTGACCTCGTAAACTACGTTGAAGTTCTCGAGGAGTGCGTGCGCAGTTGGAAACCCAACGAGAACCACCGGCTCGTTGTCATGTTCCCGGAATCCTGCCGAGAGCGGATAGAGCGGGTGGCGGATGGCAAAGCGTAACCGCCGGTGTCCCGCCAAGAGGTGTGAGGAAATCTAGCGGCGCTCAGGCCGCGCTGGAGAACGCAATAGGGTCAGATCCGAATGGCAGTTAGTTAAGCCCTAAGGTTTTCTTGGAGAGTCGTTTGCGTCGACTCGTACTGGGCAGGTTCTTCCACATGTAGGCGACGGTCTGCCGCTGCATTTCCAGTAAGATATCCCAGACTTGGCGCTGGTTGGCGATCGCCTCCTTGAGCCAAGCAAACTGCTCGGCACTCAGGGCCACCGTCACCGTCTTGCGGCCCACCCGCCGCGACCACTGGTAGCGCGGTCCGCCTTGGCCAGGCCGGCTCCGTTCCAAGACACTCCCCAGCGCGATCCACCCCACTTGGCTGAGTTGGTCGCGCAGCCGGCGATAGGCCGCCGGCAATGCGGGCGGCGCAGCGACTTTGACTTTCATGCAGAAAAGTATAGACAGGCTGTCAATAGGACAGTATAAGCGCTGTCCTTATGCTGCTGACCCCCGACTTCCCCGCCTTCGCCCCCCTCTTTGCCCAGCAACTCCACCAACTGCGCGCCGCCACCCAGGCCGCCCTCCACCAGTTCCAAGCCCTCTTCGAACCGTGGATCCCGCACTACCGCTTGGCGCAACAAGACGAGGGCCCCCACTCCCGCGACCGCCTCTGGAACCTGTGCCTCACCTTCTGGACCTTCTTATGGCAAATCGCCCAGGCCGGCGCCTCCTGCCGCGAGGCCATCGACCAAGCCCGCAACCTCTGCCACCTCCAAAAACGCCGCCTGCCCCCCGACAAGACCAGTCCTTACTGCCAAGCCCGCGGCCAGCTCCCCCTCGAACGTTTAGATGAAATCCACGGCGCCGTGGTGGCCGAAGCCCAGGCCGCGGTGGCGACCGGCGACCTCTGGTGCGGACTGCGGGTGCACGTCGTCGACGGCACCACCCTCACCGCCCCCGACACCCCGGAAAACCAAGAGGCCTTTCCCCAACAGAAAGGCCAACGTCCCGGTTGTGGCTTCCCCATCCTGCGCTTGCTCGCCTTCTTCGCCTTGGCCACAGGGATGATCACCGGCTGGATCCACGGCGCCTATGGCCAGAGCGAACTGGCTCTGCTCCAGCACCTTTGGGAGCACCTGCGCCCCGGTGAACTGCTCTTGGGTGACCGTGGCTTCTGCACCTGGGGCCTCCTGGCTCAGTGCCGGGCCCGGCAAGTCCACGCCGTGTTTCGGGTCCGCGGTTCCCGCCGCCGCGACTTCCGCCGCGGGCAACGCCTGAGCCCCGACGAACGGGAAGTCCACTGGACCAAACCCACCCTGCGCCCCAGGACGATCACCGCCGCGGAATGGAACCGCCTGCCCGCATCCCTCACGCTGCGGTTGGTCCGCTCTCGCGTCGAGGTCCGGGGCTTCCGCACCCGCCAAGTGATCCTGGTCACCACCTTGCTCGACCGCGACGCTTAGGGTCTGTGCAAGAATTACTTCCGATTTTGGCGGGAGCGCCACCGGGCCAGATGCGAGGCGCGAGGGA
>DAOOQY010000437.1:0-4574 GCA_035389025.1 Verrucomicrobiota bacterium | reverse complement strand
AGGGGCCGGCGTGGTCGTGGCTGACAGCGGCCTCCGACTCGCTCGCTCTGCCGGGCCCATGGCAGGTCGATTTCGTCGAGGGCGGCCCCGCGCTGCCCAGAAGCTACGAGACCGCAGCCTTGCAGTCCTGGACGCGCAATGGCGACCCGGAGGCCGAACGGTTCGCCGGCACAGCGGTCTTCCGAACCGACTTCGAGGCGCCCTCGGGGAGCGGCCCGTGGCTGCTGGACCTGGGCGTTGTGTGTTGCAGCGCGCGTGTGAGGTTGAACGGCGCGCAAATCGGGCGCGTGGTCATGCCTCCCTACCGACTGGCCCTCCCGTCGCTCCAACCGGGCCGCAACCGCCTCGAAGTCGAGGTGACGAACCTGTCCGCAAACCGGATTCGGGACCTGGACAGGCGCCAGGTGCCCTGGCGCGTGTTCCACGACATCAATCTCGTCAATATCAAATACAGGCCATTCGACGCCTCAGACTGGCCCGTGCTCGATTCGGGCCTGCTCGGCCCGGTCGTGCTGCGGCGCATTGATGAGACTCAACCCCGATGAACCGTCAAGAAACGCCCTTGACGGGTGGAACTTGCTGTAAACAAGTCAAGTTTCTGTGCTGCGTTGAAGGGCTCAAGCCCGGATATGAGACCCTGCAAAGCCTTATGAAATATCCGGGCTGAGGAACGAGGCGCGGGAGAGAGGCGCGAGGAAACACGGGGACTCCTCATGGAAAGAAGGACTGGATTTGGGCTCAGGCGCGCCTCGTTAGGCAATCCCATTGGCGCTGTTGGGTTATCGTAAATCCACGGCTCGAACTCTGCCGGCATCGACGGGGTTTCACTTCTTTTCGCCGGCTTGGGCTCTTTCGAGGACGGGCTTCAGCTCAGTGATCTCGGCCTGGCTATCACGCCCTTGGCGCCTTCGCCGTAGCAATCCGAGGGACGGAAACAGCGAGCATCGCTGGCTCCTACTCTCCTCAGGTCGTCCGTGGCGGCAGCGGTCGGATCCGGCGGAATCTCGTCACTGCGGCCCGCACCGCCAGTGAAATCCCCGCCCAGACTGCCGCATAGAACAAAGCGAAGGGAATCCCCAGCAGGAACGGCCCGAAAACCCGTCCGGTGTCCGCGGTGACCTCCCTAATCTCGGCCGCAGTCTGCGCGTTCGCTTCCATCGTCTTCCAAATCGTTTCCGAGTAGGCGAAGAGCGAAAACCATGTGGCTATTGCGCAGACGAACGCCAGACCGGTGATCAGCGCCCAATGCCAGCGCTTGAGCACGGGAAGGAGCAGAAGCAACGGCGCCGACAGCAAGACCGGGATGAGCCAAAGGTTCCAGCGCGCAGCCGCGACAGCGTCGAGGTATTCGGGACGGAAGGTGGTCAGATTGGGTGGGTCCATGTTTGCGGTTCACTTTGAGACGCAAAGTACGCGTCAGGCGTTCAATATTCGAAAGGAGATCCCTCCCGCCGGTCAACGGGCCGCCGCCCGCGGGCGTTCAGGCCGGGTCCGGCCAGACGCTCTGGACTGATTGAGTAGTGCCTTCAATGCCTTGACGATTTGCGGCTGCTCGAAGCACAGGTTCTTTGCCTCGCCCGGGTCGGCTTCAAGATCGTAGAGCCGACCGGGCGCGCCTGGAGCAGTGTCGGGGACGATAACCGGTTTGATCTGCGGGTCCTTTTCGCAGTTGCTGCCACCGGAACCGGGGTGGTCGAGGTGCTTCCAGTGGCCACGACCTATGCAAAGAGAGCGCGAACCGCCAAATGCCTGCTGGAGCAGGTAGGGCCGAATTGGGCCGCTGTCCTTGCCGAGGAGTGCAGGCAACATGTTGAAGCTGTCCTCGGCAGCGTCGCGCGGATGTCGAACGTTCGGGTCAACCGGTAGGTGTTCGGATGCGAATCGCCTGCGTCCAAGGTCTCAATCCGGAAGCGCACCCCCTGATCCCGGAGCGCCTGCGCCGCGTTCGGCAGCCGGTCGTCGTCGGCATCCCAGCCCAGCAGGCCTGGGCGTCTGCGAGATTGCCCGTGCTTGCGGCTTCTCCGACAACAGCGCTCTCTAATCCGCATACCAGTCCTCTTGCGAGGTCTGAGTGCCCTATGCACCATCAGGGTGCGAAATATGCGGGTCAGCCGGGCATTTCACTTCGCAGTGCGGGTGACTCGCAGCACCGACCGGGACATCACGGGAATCACTGCCTTTCCTGACGCGTGACAATCGGAACGTAGCCCACATCCAGTCCCTTGGGTGGCGTCACGAGCAAGGCGGGGTCCAGGGCTACCAGTTTGCCTCGAGTCGGAGGCGCCATGTAGTCACGGTCGATCGGCCAGGTTGCGTGGAGCTTCTCCACGAAAGCCTGCAGCTTCGCTTTCCTCTCTTCGCTCCAGCCGTATTGCTGGAAGGACGGCTGGTCCACGAAGCGATACCACGAGTAAGTCACCGCGGAACCGTCCGCGAGTCTGGCGGTGAACGGGCCGGCCTTCGGGCCCGGCCTGGCCCAGGCGCCAACCGTGGGCGAGGTGTAGGGCACGCCCATCTCAGCCAGCTTGAATCTGTGGGCGAGCAGCCTGGTTTCCGCCGGCACCTCCGCCGCCGGCACGGCGACGCGCTCCTCGGCGACGTGCTTGTAGTATTGAGGAAAGAGGCCGCGCGCGGCTACGGCATTGGTGAACCATTGCAATCCCCAGACGTTGCCCTCGAAGATGCGCGTATCAAAGGCAGTCTCGACGCCGACCAGCTTCTTGCCGGCCTGGTCGTACCGTGTCGTATGGGTGTTGAGCCCGGGCTTGAACGCACCCCGCGCGTCGAAGCGCCCGGAACAGACCGAGCCGCCGTTTCTCCAGGCCTTGAATGCGTCGTAGAGGGCCGCCTTCGAGTAGTAGGTCACGTCCTGGACCAAATAGGCCCGGCCTTCGGCGTCCGCGGGGAACTGGAGCTTCGGCAGCTTCGAGTAAGTCGTCCCGCGTGCGTCCTTCGATTCGAGACGCGGCACGGTGTTGATCTCCATCGCGCCCCCGCCCATAAGGCCGGGACGGGCGTCCAGGCCGCGCCCGTAGAGGAAAGGGTAGTTGAAGAGCTTGCCGATTTTGCTCCACGTCTCGGGTATGTAATAGGCGATGGGGCCCTTGAAATTCGCCGCGCTGAGGAAGCACGTCCAGCTCTGGTCGCCGGTGGGCGGGTCGCCGGCAATCGAATCCGCGAACGGCAGCGCCATCCATGTGTAGCCGAGGAACTCGCCGTCGGGATTGCCCTCGAAGGGCAACGCATCGGGCGGGATGAGCAGACGGTTGCTCAGTTGGGCGATGCCGAGGCGATGGTCCGGCAACGCCTCGTTGTCGTAGAAAAAGGACCAACCGGGCGATCCGATCTCGTAGTCGTAGCATTGCGGCGTGGCGTTCATGCTGAACTTGGGCGGGCCGTACCGGAAGTGGTTCCCCGCCCAGTATCCCAAACCGCCTTCCACGGTCTGGAACACGCTGCTCCAGGTCGGGCCCCGCGGCTCCCACGTCCGGGCGAGCGTGCCCTCCGGCGCCAGCGGCTTGTCCGTGTTGTCGGAGTTGTCGGGAGTGATCCACGCGCTGGGCAGGCCGATCTGGAAGTCGGCCAGCGGCTCATCCACCAGGGGCCAGACGGCCGCGTAGAAGCCCATGCCCGCACTGTACGCCGACCCCGGCGGCAACTCCTCATGGCCAAAGCCGATGTAGCCATGCAGGCCCTCCGAGTGCGCGGTGACTTTGCCAGCCTCAATTGTTCCGGCGTCGGTCTGCGACACGTCGCGTTCGCTTGCCGCCCGGGTAGACCCGGCAGCCTGCAACAGCTTGACCAGCCCATGGCCCAGCGCGTCACCGACAAGGAAACAGGTTTCCGCATTCCCGAACTCGTGATGGCCGTGACCGGGATTCGGCGAGTCCTCCGGCTTGCGGACGAAATCGCGCGTCTCGACGAAGAGCACATTGCCTTTGAAATCGGGTCGAGCGGCCGCCGCGGCTTGGGCCTTGCGGAGCGCGTCCCACTCGCCGGGAGCATCCACCCACGGGCCGGTCAACTCGCCAATCACGACTGGCAGGTTCGGTGCGCCCAGTTCACGGCGGACATCCCTGATGAGATTCACGAGGTTGGTCTCGTACTGTGGCACGGCGGTGTCCGGCTCGCAGCCGTCGTTCCAACCTTGATACCAGACAAAGCCGGCGAGTTCGCACCCGCGCCCATCCAGGCCCGGGAAATCCGTCTCCACATTCGCCAGCGCCTCGCGGACCTCCGCGATCATCCTCGCGTAATACGGTCCCACGGGGCCGCCAGAACTCGGCGGACGGAAGTCCCGGTAAAGGCTCTTGCCGCCCCACGCCGTCTTGATGAGCAAGACGGGATTGGCGAGAAAGTCCCCCAGCACCCAGCCCAATTGCAGTTCCGGTCCGAAATGATGCGGGTCGCCGTAGACCGAGAAGCCCATCGTCAGCGGGCCGCGGAGCAACGACGCATTCTCGCGCTGGTACCGCACCCAGACGTCGTCGCGCACGGTCCACCTTCCTGCTGCATCCCGGAGATGGGCGAACTGCGGCGCCTTCGCCGGATCCTGCAGCAACTGCGCGAGCGTG
>DAOOQY010000436.1:0-4583 GCA_035389025.1 Verrucomicrobiota bacterium | reverse complement strand
GACCGCGGTCGATCGCTCGGGTTGCGTTCGCAGAGAGATGCAGGTCGCCCTGCGACAGGTCGCGGAACCACCCGACCTCGGCGGCTTCCAGGTTGTTTTCGAGGATGGCGTCGGGTGCGCCATCGCGCCGTTGGATCGGCGCGTTGACGAGGTTGTTGCGGAAGACCAGGTTCGAACTGCCCGCGAACCGGTACTCGATCGGTGCCCAGTAGTTTGCGATGTGCACCGTGTTGTTCTCGACGCGCACGTGGCCGGCATGCTCGAGGCCAATGCCGACGTCCGTACGCGCGCCTTCGCCGTTGTTGCACACGAAGTTGTTGCGGATGGCGCTCGAGCCGCCGTTGTGGCCGCCCACCAGACTGCCGAGCCCGAAGCCGATGCCGCGATCGCAGTTGATGATCCAGTTGCGTTCGACCAGGACGTTCTGAGGGCGGGTGGGACAGCGGTACCAGAAGTGAACGGCGTGCTCGGCGATGTTGGCCTGATCGTTGGGAACTCGCAAATTGCGGAACAGGTTGTCCCGGACAACCCAGTTCACGCCTTTGTGAATGTCGATGCCGCCGGTGTAATACTGGTAGGCCCAACCTCGAGTGAACTCGAACAGACAATGCTCGATGACGCCGTCGGTGGTGCCCACCGGATCGTCGGGGGCCGATGAGCCCTTGATGAACTGCTCGTTGCAGTTGACGATCCGGCAGTTGTGAACCCGCAACCCGGCGACGTCGTAAGGCGCCTCGCCCCGGACCTGAATCCCATGGTAGCGGCAGTAGCCAAAGGTCAGGTCGGCAATGGTCACGTTCGACGCCGAGACGAGAAAGACGTGATGGAGCGTTGCCTGCGGGCCTTCGTCCGGCCCGCGCAACGTGACCTGATCGCGGTTGCCGCTCTCGCTGCGGACGATCAGGCCGGGGCACGTCACATGCAGGGCGGGAATGTCCAATACGTAGGTGCCGTCGGCGATCAGCAACGTGGCGGGGACGCCCGCGCCGTTGGCACCCGCCAAAGCCGCCTTGAGTTCCGCGACACTGCTGGCCCGGTGCACCGTCCCCGTCGTCAGGTTGAGCGGCGGCCCGAAGCCGGGCCCGCCGGCTGCCGGGAGCGGCAGAAGAAGGAGGAGGAGAAGAACCGATCGTGACATGCGGCCCTTTTGCCCCCACATCCCGAGGTTGGCAAGAGCGCTCGGAGTCTCGCGTCGGGCCCCCAATCCTCGCCTCAGCTCACCACGAAGCACGAAGGCGAGCACCGAGGTCGGGATGGGCGTTTCGGTTGTTCTCTCTCGAACAGCATTGGGTCCGCTCATCGCCGCTCCTTCGTTCCACTTCGAACACACTCGACGCCTCCGCCGGGGACGGCAGCCCGGTGAACTGGAACTGCACCGGGTTCCCCGGTGCGCCGCAGGGGATGTCTCTCGTGCGCTCACTTCACACGCACCGTGCAATGCTCCTGGAGCCACGCCACGTCAACGTTGTTGGGTGAGTCGATATTCGACGCCAACTGCGTCTTGGTCGGCACCGTCGAGGTCCGCGGATCCCGCCAGCGATGAATCTCCGCGTGGCCGTCCACGAACGTCAGCCCGCCGGCCTTGTTGTGGTAACTGGCCGGCCAGTTGACCAACTGGCTCTTCGCTCCCGCGTCTCGCATGTTCACGCCAAAGGAACCATCGTCGATGCTGTCCTCGCGCTCGTCGACAAAGGTGAAGATCAGCGTGGGACTGGAGACCTCGACCTGCTTGCGGAAGTTGACGAAATTCTCATCCGGGGCGTAGAGCCAGTTTCCCGGACAGTTGAGCTTCTGATTGAGGGCGACGCTGCGGATGCGGGGGAGACTCACCCCGCCATGGCGGGAGGTGCTGCGGTCGGCGGGACACTTGTAGATGCCAACGGTCTGATTGTAGGGCCACAGTTTGCCGCGCGGATCCATCAGGTTCAGGACGTTCGTGTTGTCCGGCTCGGAGGTGCCGAGTGTCAGCCACCCCTGGCACCACCCGCCAGGATCGCGCAGCCACGCACCGGTCACCATCCAGTCGTTGTGATCCCCCGAGTACATCGTCCACGCCAGGTTGAGCTGACGGAGGTTGCCCATGCACTGGATGCCCTGGGCCTTCGTCTTGGCCTTGCCCAAGGCGGGCAGGAGCATCCCCGCCAGGATCGCGATCACGGCGATGACGACCAGCAACTCGATCAGGGTGAAGGCACCCCGGACGAGCAGGCAGACGGGCCTGGAGGTCGAAGAATGCGCCGAGGCAATCACGGAGGGCTTGAGCGCCAAGTTGGTGGACATGACCGCATCATGCCCCACAGACCGCAATTCGCCAGCGTTTTTCCACTGGCCCGATCTCCAGGTCGCGGGCGAGGCATCCGCTGATCACAACCCCTTCACGAAGACACCTGGCCCCGGTCAATCACAGGCTCCACGCTGAACCTGATCCCGGCTCGCCGGCACAACCGCGCCCGGAAAGCGACCACGGAGCCTTCTGTCGGTTCTTGGTTCGCTTTCCGGGCGCGGTTGTGCCACAGTCCGGCTGTGAGATTCCGCGAAGCTTTATGAAACATCCGGGTCCGGGCAGGAAGCCCGACTCGTTCTCAAGATGAACATCTCGCGTTGGCTCCTGGTCGCCGCCTTTCTACAGATCGGGCACTTCGCATGCGCAGGGGAGACATTCCCACAAACCCGACTCGCCCCGCGTGAGGGGCAATGGACCATCAACCAGCGTCCGACCCATGCCGGCAGCGCAGCCGAAGGGCTGCTGATGAACGTCCGCATGGTCAACGCGGTCTTCGAGGACCGGAAGAGGCCGCAGTTCGATCCGGAGGCAAACACCGATGCGTTCATTGCGCGGCTTTCGGAGTACGCGGCGTATGGAGTCGACGCTTTCACCCTGTGCCTGCAAGGCGGGATGCCGGGCTATGAAGGCGCGGTGAACTCGGCGTTCGATCCGGACGGCAGCTTGCGGCCCCAATACCTGGCACGGGTCGAGCGAGTCATCCGGGCGTGCGACCGGCAGGGTCTGGCGATCATTCTCGGACTGTTCTACCAAAGGCAATCGGCCATCCTGCGCGACGAGGCGGCGGTGCGCGCCGGTGTCGTGAATGCCGCACGCTGGGTGCGCGACCGTGGATTTGGGAACGTGGTGCTGGAAATCGCCAACGAGTATCCGCACGGCGGGTTCGTGCATGCACTGATCCGCGATTCGAAGGGCCAGGCCTGCCTGATCCGCCTGGCCCAGGAAACCGCGCCGGGACTCCTGGTTTCCGCCAGCGGGTATGGCGACGGCGCCATTGATCCGGAGGTGGCCGAGGCGGCGGACTTTCTCTTGCCGCACTGGAACGGCACGAAGGTCGAGCAAATCCCGGCTCGCATTGCGGCGCTGAAACGTTTTGGCAAGCCGATCGTGTGCAACGAGGACGACAAGACGGACACCGAGGCCGTCGCCGCCCTCCGCGTCTGCGTCGAAAACGGCGCGAGCTACGGCCTGATGCTCAAGGAACGCAACCAGTTCTTTCCGTTCCGGTTCGAGGGTGCGGCGGACGACCCGGAATTCTACGCGGGATTGCGGAAGGTCACCACGCCGCAGACCCGATGAAGGATAGGGCTTTCGAGAAACGTGTCGAGGGTGTGAACACACTGTTGCCTGGTGCCATGAAATCGTCGCTCGTGTTGCTCGTGTCTGCCGCGGTCTTCCTCTCGCACACGGCTGGGGTCATCGCTGGAGAGGCCACGCCGGTGCCGGTTCCGGCACCAGTGTCACACCAATGGGACCTCCAAATCGCAAGTGGCGAGCTTCTGCGGAATGAGGGTCGGCCCACGCAGGCCACCCTGCGGAACGTGGTTGACTACCTCGTTGAACTTCAGCCCGCCAACGTGGTCTTGGCGCCTTCGTTGGGCGACGTCGAGATCATGGACCTCAAGCTGGCCGGGCTGAGGTGGGAAGGCGCCCTCGAGGCCCTGCGCATCGCCTCGGGAAACGTGTTCATCTGGAGCTCTCAGCCGCCTGCGGAGGCGATCGACCCGGCCACAGGGATGCCGATGCGGCCGACGTCGCCTGGCGAGGCGAATCTGTACGTGTTGGAACCTGCTCCTGGAGGGCCTCGTCCCCTCAACGAACGAGCGGTCGAGGTGTTCAATCTGTCCGGGTATCTCGCCGGGAAAGAGCAGAACCAGATCGCCGAAACCCTGGACGAACTGAAGCTCATCCTGGGCGAATCGCTGCATCAGGTCTGGACGGGCACTCGCCAGGCCCAGGCCGAGCCCGTTCCCAGCGTCCGGTTCCACTCGAGTGCCAACCTGCTGGTCGTGGTCGGAACCCCGCCGCAGATCGATATCGCCCGCAAGATCATCCTCGCCCTCCCCGGCACCACTGCATCGCAGGCGAGTGCAGGGATGGGGCCCGGCTTTGGAGGCCCGGGAGGAGGAGCAGGCTATGGCACCAGTGGCGGCATAGGAACTGGTGGGTACGGCATCGGTGGCGGTATGATGGGTGGCGGCATGGCGGGTGGCGGCATGGCGGGTGGCGGCATGGCGGGTGGCGGTATGGCGGGTGGCGGTATGGGAACCAGCGTGCAGGGTGGCCGGTACGGCGGAGG
>DAOOQY010000435.1:0-4585 GCA_035389025.1 Verrucomicrobiota bacterium | reverse complement strand
CCCGGAGGGCGGGTGAGGGTGACGGTGTAGTGCATCTCGCTGATTCCTCAGTAACTGCCTCGTCCATGGCGGCTTTTGACGCAGATTCGCTCCAGAGGGAAGGCGACACCCAGTTGTACTGGATCGCCAGCATCCGCAACACGAAGGTGACCAGAATGGCGAGCAGGGCGGACGGGGTTGACTCCATCTCGATGCGCACCCCCAGCGAGTCGAACCAGGCGATCATCCTGAACCAGAGTATCAGCCGGGGGCGCAATAGCAGAGCGCAGCACCCGGCCAACACGATCATCAGCATGTAGCGTGAATCCGACGTGACCGCGGGCGGGCCCTGTTGGATGAAGAGGCCATCGCGTATCAAGCCCCCGCCGACACCTGTGACAAAGGTCAGCGCAAACAACCCGATGACATCGTATTGGCGTTTCAAGGCGGTCAACCCGCCGGTCAGGCTAAAGAACAGGGTGGCGGCCAGATCGATCTGGATCGGCAAATTGAATTGACCGGCAGGCATGAGGCAGATTCGACTTCAAGGGAGCGCGGCTTTGTCGTTCCGTTCAGATCGCATCCATCTTGCTCATCTTCGCTGACACGTCCACCGCCGACGTTCGAAAAAAAGGCTGGCTAAGAGGTTCATCGCACCAGCTTGTACTGGAGGCTGACTTGCACGCGGTGATCGTCACCGCTGTTGCCGTTTTGGGCCTCTTTGAGTCCGTACAGATACTCCAGGCCCACATAGAAGTTCTTCGTGGGCGCCCAAATGAGGTTGGCCTGGGCGTAATGGGTATGCTCGTAGGCCAATTCTCCCTGTTCCGGACGGCCGTCCAGCTTGACGTAGCCATAACTGACGGTCGACCGCCATTTCTCGCTCCATTGGTGGCGGTAACCAATCATCGCTCCCCAGGCGGTGAGCAGGTGCAGGTTGCCGAAAGCGTCGACGACGCCGGCGCTGCCACTGGGAAGGTCCTGGATGTAGCGGCCGATCCCTTCGCCGTAGGTGAGACTGCCCACCAGATTGTCCGCGCCGAACGTCTTCAGCATGCCGGAAAGGTTCAATCCCCACCCCACTCCGGAGTCGTCGGCCCCACCGCTGGCGTCGAACGAGAGGCTGCGCACGACACCCCCGAGTTGGACATGGCCGGCCTTGCCCTCCCACCGCCAGTTGCCGGCGAAATCCGGCATCGTGTTGCGCCCGTCGGCGCCCTCAGGAAGGTTGCTCAAATCGCTCTTGGGCTGTTCGATGGCGAGCGCCGTGTACATCGCTTGCGCCTTGAGCGGAATGGTGTAGCGCAGTTCCGGCTGACGCAGCACTGGCAGCACGCCGGGGCCCTCGAAATCCAGTGTGTCCGGAAACACGTCCGGATCGTAGAAGGTGCTCCACGTCTGGCCGACTGTGACGTTTGCCACCTGGCCGTAGAAATGTCGCAGCCGATAATCCATGGAAGGTTCCGTGTTGTTACCGAAGAAGTCGTTCTCGTAGTAGATTTTCAGGGAGCCGATCGGGGTCGGCGAACGCAGTTCCAGATTCAGGCGGGTTTGCTTGGCGTGCATGGCAAAGTGCTCATCCTTGCCGTAGTCTGTTTCGCCTTCCACCGGAATCTTGGACGTGATGAACATGTTTGGGTTCCCCACCTTGGAGGAATCGACGATGGCGTCGAGCTTGGCGTAGCCGCCCAACTTGACCCAGGTCTTGGTGCCAAACAGTTGCATGAAACCCTGATAGCTCGGATCGAGCGGGGCGTTGCCGGGACGAGGAGCGCTGAGATCGTCTTCCTTGATCGTGTCCTGGTAGGGAATTTGCGTGGTGTCATCCGCCAATTCATCGCCGGGAGGCGGAACCTTCGGCTTCAGGTCAGCGCCCGGTTGTGTCGAAGGTAAGATCCCGACGGGCGCCGGCTCTTGGGGCAGGGGCTGCACGGGAAGAGGAGCAGGCTTCGGTTGCTTCTCGAGGTCAGCGATTCGGCGATTCAGTTCCTGGATGGTCTGTTCCATCGCATTCACCATCGACTTGAGTTTCTCCAATTCGCTGGCATCCTGCCCATGAACCATCCCGGACGGACCAGCCGCCAGGACGCTCCCAGCCAAGACAAGGGTTCTCACGAATGAGTTCGTTATCATAGGCGACTCCTGATGATGTGTTGAGTTGCTCGTTGTGTGATTGATAGGATGACTGGACTTCGATCGACTTGCGTGCGTCGTTCTTCCTGGTTCAACCCTGCCGTGACATCAATAGGACGATGACCGATCCCCAAGTGGTTAATAACACGTGGCCCACCGGCACCGCGCCGGTGTAGCCCAACACCGCGATGGAACTGCCGGACTTCTCCTGCACCGCCGCAAGCCCTGGGGTGAAGGTCTGCGCGCCGGATAATGCGCCCAGGATCAGCAGCGGATTGGCCTTCAACACGTAGCGCCCGAAATAGAGCCCCGCAATCTGGGGCACCAAAGTCACGAACACGCCGCCGACCAGCAGACCGAGACCCGCCTCGCGGACGGCGGGCAGAAACTCCGGTCCCGCCCCCAGACCGACCATCGCGACGAAGCCTGACAGACCGAGCGACTGCATGAACGCCACCGCGCCGTCCGGCACGCGACCGAGAAGAGGGCGCATCGAGCGGATGTAGCCGGTCACCACGCCGGCGAGCAACGTGCCGACACTGGTGCCCAAGAAGATTTTCGTGTTGCCGACCGGCATAAAGACCGTGGCGCCGAGCGTCGCTCCCAGGAAAATGGCCAAACCGACGGCGACGAAGTCGGTGGTGTCCATGGGGCGCACGATCGTGCCGACGCGCTTCGCGACCCGCTCGATGGCCGACTCGGTGCCAACCACACTCAGCACGTCGCCGCGTTCGAGGACCGTCCTGGCTCCAATCGGAATCTCCTCCGTGCCACGGGTGATCTTGCGCAGGAACACGCTATGGACCGCGTCATCGCGGGCGATCTCCTGCAGCGGACGCCCCACGGATTCCTTGTTGCTGACGAAGACGTCGAAAGAGGCGATGGGGACGTCGAGCAACTCGCGGTCGTCTACCTCGGCGGCCCTTTCCCCCAGCACGCCAACCAGCACGTCCCGTCGGCCGCTGACCGCCAGCAGGTCGCCGGCCTGGAGCACTGTGTCCGGCTTCGGGTCGAGCAGTTCCGTGCCGCGGCGGATGCGCTGCACAAACAGCCGCGCACCGGGCACGAGTCTCTCGGCGTTGGCCACCTCCTTGCCGACTGCGGGAGCCGCCGGGTCCAACCGGTAAGCGCGCACATCGAACGGTTGCCACGCGGAGGCGACGCCCGCTTTCGTGCGCACGACACCGTATTCCGCCTCGACCTTCTCGGCTTCCGCCCGAAGGTCGATGCCCAACAGATTCGGTCCCAAGGTACCACAGACATAGATGACGCCGAACGCGCCGAACACATAGCAGAGCGCGTCCGCCACCGCGACGTGGCTGATCAGTTTCTGCTTGGTCTCGTCCGGAATGTTCGTGAGCGCCTGGATGGCCTCACTGGCGGTGCCGATGGCAGGCGATTCGGTCAGCGCCCCTGAGACGAGGCCGCCGGCAAAGCCGAGGTCCAGCTTCAAGACGCTGGCCACCACCCACGCAGTGACCAGACCGGCGACCGGCACGAAGGCCCCGAGGACACCGAACCGCCAGCCTTGGCCTTTCATGGCCTTGAAGAACTTCGGCCCGACCGAGTAGCCGATGCCGAACATGAACAGGAGAAACACGACCGACTTGGCCATGGGGGCGACCGGCACTTTCACGAGAGCGCCGATCAGGATGCCTGCGAGCAGCGAGCCGGTCGCCCCACCCAAGCTGAACCCGCGGAACTTCAGGTTCCCGATCGCATAACCCAGTCCGAGCGCGAGATAGACCGCCAACTCGGGGTTCTTGGTGAACAGTTGGGTGAGCCAGGGCATAATCAGATCATCACTTCGAGAGCACCATCGCGAAGTAGCCAAAGACCGTCAGCAGCACTCCGGACACGGCATACCCCACGGGGAAGCCCACCCACGGAACACTGCTCTGGATTTCCTTGGCCGCCTCCCGGCACGGGCCCGAGTGCGAACGCGCGCCGGCGACACCGCCCATGAGCACGGCCGGGTTGATCTTCATCAGGTGGTAGCCAATGGCCCAAGTGAGAATAGGCGGGATCGTGCTGGCGATGAAGCCTGCCAGGAAGATAAACAGTGCAGTCTTGCCTGTCAGTTGGGCCAACAACGTAGCGCCGGCGTTGATGCCGACGATGGCGATGAACGTCACCAAGCCCAGGTCTTCGAGGACATTCCGGGCCGCATTGGGCGTGCTGCCGAAGAAGCGCAGTCGCGAAACGATGGACGAGACGAAGATGCCCGACAGCAGCAGACCGCCCGCATTGCCGAGGCCGACGGAGAAACTGCCAATCGGCACGTTGATCTGCCCGATGAGGAGGCCGGCGACCATGCCGACGGACAAGGTCAGAAGGTCCGTGGCCGTGCTCGGCCGCGCGACCCTGCCGAGTTTCTCGACCACCTTGTTAACCGCCGCCTTGAGGCCCACCACAAACAAGACGTCGAAGCGCTTGAGCTGCGTGTCCGCCCCGACGGGCATGGGCACGCCGC
>DAOOQY010000434.1:0-4589 GCA_035389025.1 Verrucomicrobiota bacterium | reverse complement strand
GTTTCGAGGGTCACGGTCTCCCCTTCGTTGGCCAGGGCTCCTGCGTAGGGGCCGACGATGGCCACGGTGTCGTCGAGTTGGTAGAAAGCGCGGAAGGCGTTCTCCTGCTCGGGCGTCGAGGTGCGGGTGACGATGAGGTAGCCGCCCGGGGGGAGGCTGGTTTCGCTCGGAAAGGTGAAGTCGATGCCCGCGGTGAACGTGGCGCCGCCCAGATCGAGGGCGATGTCGAGGCTGCGATTATGCAGTTCGATGAACTCGAAATCGCCGCCGCCGATCGGGTTGTACATCAACTCGGAAAGACAGAGGTGCTGCACGAGCGTGTCCGAGGTGTCGGATGGGCCGGCCGTGAACTCGATGGGAGGCGACCAGTTGCTCGCTCGCCCGATAGTATCGAGGTAGCGCGCGCGCACGCGGTAGAGATGGCCAACGCGCAAGGCCCCTTGCGGCAGGGCGTATTCGCGAGCGGGTTCGGCGAGCGGTCCGCTCTCCCAGACCGGCGTGATTTCGTAAGCTTCAGGTTCCGCGGGATCGAATGCCGGATGACCGGCGCGGGAAATCTCGGCGGCGCGCCACTCGATGGCGGCGAATGCACTGCCGCTGAAAGGCGTGGCGCGAAACCGGAGTCGGTTGGCCGGGTAGCCTTCGGGGCCGATGTATGTGAGTGCGGGGCGGGCCGGGCGTTGGGGTTCGTCCGCCATGGTATCCAGGGAGAAGGTGGCGTTGGTGGCGCGGTAACCGACGTAGTTCTTCATCAACTGCACCATGCCAGCGAAGTCCCTGGTGGGGGTGCCCATCTGATAGAAACGTCCTGTGCCCGCCTTGCTTGGGTTGACGATGCCGCCGTTGTTC
Organism: Verrucomicrobiota bacterium; assembly: GCA_035389025.1. Classification (GTDB taxonomy): domain Bacteria; phylum Verrucomicrobiota; class Verrucomicrobiia; order Limisphaerales; family J093; genus MWFF01. Next base: position 3,740 of record DAOOQY010000434.1, on the reverse strand, counting down.
ATCAGCGGGTTGTAGTCCCACTGGGCGCGGTCGGCGTCGATGATCGAACCTGCGTTCGTGCCCCGGGCCAGGCGCGCGTATTCGTCGATCAGCCGGAACGCTTCATCCGAATTCCAGAGCAGATCGCGGATCTCGCGAACGCGATTGCGGAATTCCCGGACGATTGCGGGATAGGCGGGATTGATCGAGAAATTGGAGAGGAGGCGGCTCTTGAACGGCTCGTCGCCGCCCGTCTGACCCCCGCGGTACATGTTGTCGGCCCAGGTCAGATCGAGGTCCCACGGGACGACGGTCCACACCCCCGCATTGGGGTCGCGGTGGTAGAAGTAGTTCTTACCGTCGGCGATATCGTAGTGGTGGATGGCCTGGACGATGGCCTGGTAACCGTAGTAGGCGCGCAGGTTGAGGTTGGCGCGCCACCACGATTCGGGCGGGCCGCTGTTGTAGGCGTTCATGAAATCCCGCAGATCGGAATAGTCGGTCGGGCCGAGCGGGCCGATGTTGTTGGGATCGCCCCAGCCGCCTTCCATCTTGTAGAAGTTGCCGTCGGCCAGTCCGTGCTCGTCGAGAAAGCGTCCGTTGGGTTGCTCGGTGGCCAGGTAGAGGCCCCAGAAATCGCCGGTATACTGGTCGTTGGGGACGGTCTCCTGCGGGGCGTCGATGATGCGGAACTGGACGAACATCGTGTGCATCGACGGCTGATCGACGAGTTGGAAGAGGCGGAAGCCGACGCTCTCGAACAGGCCCTGCTCGCCGCGGTGCATATAATCCCCTTGTTGGATGTTGGCGCCGAGATTGAGCTTGGTCCAGGCGGTCTTCAGTTTATGTCCCCAGTTGTCCCGCGGCTCGAAGTCGTGTCCGCGGTTGAAATCGAATTTCCACATGTTTTTGCCCATCGCATAGCGCCAGACGCCCCCTCGGGGGCGGAAGTGGATGTGATCGTAGACGCGGCCGTCGTAAACGAGCGTGCCCTGCCAGAAGTACTCGTCCCCGTGCGAGCGGTCGTACCAGGTGCAATCCTCGACCGCTTTGCGCTTGGCAATCAAATGGTAGACTGGCAGGCGGTTCATTTCCTCCTCGCCGACGATGAACGTTTGCCCGAGGGCGCCCGCGGCACCGGGACTGACGGCGCCGGTCCAGCCGGGGACGCCGTTATAGCAGAAGTACGCGAAGTTCGGCTGCGGGTCGTCGGGATAGGGTGCGGAAACGCTCACGCCCGCCAAATCCGAGGCCTTGAGCCGGTAGCGGACCAGGTGGCGATGCTGTTGGAGGGATGCGGGCAGCGTGGCGGTGAAGATGTCGTCTCCGGCCTGCGCGTCCCCCTCGAGGCCGGCGTCGTTCATCGACACCGAGGCCCATGTGGATGCGTAAGACGCGTCAGACAGTTCGATGTAGTTGCCCGGGGCGACCGCCTGGTATTCGAGAGTCACATCGGTCAGCCCTGAAGCCGAAGTGACTTTTGCCGAGATGCGGACCGGGCGTCCGGATGCGGGCTGGCGGGGCTGGTGTTCGACCTGGCGAATGGCGGGCGGGATCCGTGCGGTGAACGTGGCATTGATCTGGCCGGGCGTTGGCCCGCGTCCGGTGGGGCCCACAGTTGCCCGGAGGCGGCAATCGAAGAACGCGTCGGAGCTGTTCCCCAGGCCGATGTTGGCCACCTGGACGGCAATCACGTTTGCTCCCTCGATCAGCAGGCCGGGGGGCAGGGCAATCTCATGTCGATCATAGGCATCGCTCTCGCGCACGGGATTGGCCGGTTGGTTGTACGGGACCTCGCCGTTGGGCATGGCCAGGTTGAGGACGTTGTTGCCATTGATCCAGAGCTTGAAGCCGTCGTCGTAGAGCGCGTCGATCGACAATGCGGTCACCGACGCGGCGTCGACGACCTGGAAGGTCCGGCGGATGAAGAAGTCGAAGTAACCGTTGCGCATGTCGTCGAGGGGCGTCCCCATCCGGACGCTGGGGTCGTAGCCGACCGGCGCCGGGCCGGCGATCCAGGCGCTGTCGTTGAAGGCGAGATCGCGCCAGTTGGCGGGCGGGGGTTGCGTCCCCTTGAAAACGCGCCATTCGGCGCCGGTATCGAAAAGCAGCGTGCTCTGTTGCTGGCCGCCGCCGACGAACGACGCGCGCCAATGCCCGCCCAGGTCGTTGTCGATCTCCGGATGAATCAGTTCCATCGAGTAGCCGGGCGCGTCCCCGACAGTGGGCCATGGAAAACCGAGCCTGTAGTCGACGCTGTCCATGATCTGGCGGGCGGCGTCGCGCAGCACGACGTTCTCGCCTTCACCGGCCAGGCGGCCTGTCCAGGGTCCGAGGGCGTCGACGCCGAACTTGGACTTGAGGGCGGACGGGTTTTGAGCGAGGACGAGGTAGCTGCCGGCGGGCAGCGTGGTGCCGCTGGGTATGACAAAGTCGATTCCCGCCGTGAACGCCCAGCCCGAGAGGTCGACGTCCGTGGTGCCGGAGTTGTAGAGCTCGATGAACTCGACCGGTTCGGTCTTCACGTCGGGCGAGTGATGGATCTCGTTCAGAACCACGTCGGCCCGCATCGACCAGATGGCCAGTCCGGCAGCCAGGCAAAAGATCAACAGCGGCTGAGCGTGCTTCATACACCGGCCCTCTTAGCAGAAATCGGGCCGGTGGGCCAGCGGTGAGAGAACCTAATCCCACTCCCACTCCTTGAACAAGTCGGCAATGGCGAAGCGAAAGCCTGGCAGAAGCTGTTCGCCGTCGAGGAATCCGCCCGAGCCGATCAGTTGCCTGCGCGAGGGTGAATGGCATACCTCGACCCGTTGCTGGTCCGGGTCGATAACCCAGGCGATTTGCGTGCCGCTTGCGAAGAAATCTCGAAGACGCTCGTCGATCTCTGCCCGTGTGTTGTTCTCGGAAAGCACTTCAACCGCGAGGTCGGGCGCCCCTGGGAAGAACCGCTTCGCGTTGGGCTCGAACCCGAGCATCGTCAACCTTGACTTGGACACGAAGGAGACATCCGGCGCGCGGCAGTTGCTGTTGAACATCCAGAAGCCCGTGCTCGAGTCGAGAACCGCGCCCAGCTTGTGCCCGGTGACGAAATGACTGATCGCGACCAGCAAGCGCGTGCAGATCCGCCCGTGGTACCAGGTGTTCTTTGGACTCATAACCAACTCCCCGTTGACCACCTCGTGAATGAATCCGTCCCCCGGCAGAGCCTGGAGTTCGGCTTCCGTCCATTCTTTCCGCACGGTTCCGGCGGGTGCACTCATGGTGGGACCGTAAGCGGCGGGAACGAGCGAGTCAAGATGGCCTAACCCGCATATCCTGACATCCCGTCAGTGCGCAGGGCGGCTAGATTTCGCAAGATGTCTGCTGTGCGGGTTAGAGAATCTCTTGGACCGCCGTGCGAATGCGGTCTTTGAACTCGGCGATGCCCTCGTCGAATGCCGCGGCCATGCGAAGGACCTCGGTGCGCGGGATGCGTCGTTTGAACGAGCGCAGATTGGCGACGGCGGCGGGTTCGTCCATCTTGTTGGCGACCACCAGGCGCGGACGGTTCAACAGGTCCGGGTCGTGCAATTCGAGTTCACTGAGCAGTTGCCGGCAATCGTCCCAGGGCTTGCGTCCGTCTGTGCCGGCCATATCGAGCACCAGGACGATCATCTTGCAGCGCTGGATGTGGCGCAGGAAAGCATGGCCCAGGCCCAGGTTCCGATGCGCCCCCTCGATCAAGCCGGGAATGTCACAGACCGTGAGCCGGCCCCAGT